>JAFPSY010000175.1:0-11266 GCA_017413585.1 Acholeplasmatales bacterium | reverse complement strand
TATTATTTGTGTTTGCTTTCATACTTTCCTCTTGTAATGGATTAGCATCCTTTAAATTTGATGATGACTATCTAGAGCTTGAGGTTGGTGAAACGAAAAAATCGACAAGTATATCGAATCAAAATAAGGAAATTAATTTCTTTAGTGTGGATGAAAGTGTCGCACAGGTAGATATGGATGGTAATATCACAGGAGTTAGTAAGGGTGAAACTACCATTTATGCATTATTTAAAAATAAAGCATATCAATGCCATATTCGTGTAACATCAGCAACAAGTACTATTGAAGTATACGAAAGAGATGCATTACTTACATGTAAAAGTGATGATTTAGGTATAAAGGTTGCTATACCTATCAAGGCAACCTATAATGGTCATGATAATTTAGTAGAATTAGAGGATAATACAAAGGTTCAATTTACTTGTGATTTCATGAAGGCAAGTAGTGATCCAAGTGAAATATTAGCTGAAAGTAATGCAGTACAAATTCAGCAAAATATTAGCTTTATGTCGCTTTTAACCTCCTTAGGCTCTTTGTTTACTACGAATAATTTAATGAAGCCATTTAATGATGTATTTATGGAATATAATGATGCATTAGGTGGCTTAGCTGGTCAAGAATTAGAAAATAAGATTAAGGAATTAAAGCCTTTAATTGGTTATTTCTTTTTACAAAATAATTATTTAGCTGTGGCTTTATTTAAAGGGGATGAGCTTGCATGCTATTCCTATTCGAATGAAGAATATGGAATTGTTGCAAAGGTAAAATCCTTTGTGCTTCTTGCAACGCAATTAATCAATAGTGGAATTAATTTTCAAAAAATAGATTATATTGGATTACTTGAATCCTATGAGGGAGATTTAATCACAGAAGAAACTCAAAATAAATTAAAATCCTATCAAAATATTGTAAGTACACTAGCTTATATTGTTTTAGGTGAATTAAAGATTAATAAATCAATTATTGATAATGATAAGAATCAAGCAAGATTAACTATAGATATCACAGAGGATGGAATGAAGAAGATTCAAGAGACGGATACAAAATTAGTGATTATGAAAAGTATTAATGCAAGTCTTGATTTATTTAAAGATACCACTACAAATTATACACATTTAAGATGCATTAATTTAAATTTGGGTACAGCTTTAGGTCCAATCCATCTAAATTTAAAGGGTAAGGATATTAAAAAGGCTTTAGGGGATAATTTATTCCCATATGAGGCAAAGCATAAGGAATACGAAGCAAAAAGTGCAAGCTCAAATTAGGAGGCATCTATGGAAATAATGTTAAAGGGTACAGATTTAATTAAAGTATATGATAATGGTGAGCTTAAGGTAAAGGCTATAAAGGGCATGTCCTTTACGATTAATAAGGGTGAATTGGTTGTTATTTTAGGCCAATCAGGTGCAGGAAAATCTACACTTTTAAATCTTCTTGGTGGAATGGATACCGTAACGGAAGGAGAATTGCTTGTCGATGGAGTCGATATTGCAAAATATAGCAAAAAGGAATTAATCGAGTATAGAAGGCTTAAAATTGGATTTGTATTTCAGTTCTATAATTTAATGCCTAATTTAACAGCAAAGGAAAATGTTGAGCTTGCCTGTGAATTAAAGAAGGATGCTCTTGATCCTAAAACTGTATTAGAGTCTGTTGGACTTAAGGGTAAAATAGATAATTTCCCAGCTCAGCTATCTGGTGGAGAGCAGCAAAGAGTATCTATCGCTAGAGCGATAGCGAAGAATGCAGAAATCATTTTATGTGATGAGCCTACAGGCGCATTAGATTATGAAACAGGAAAAGAGATTTTAGCCTTACTTGCTAAGCAAGCAAGAGAGGATAAAAAAACAGTGATTATTGTTACACATAATTCAGCCTTATCACAAATGGCGGATCATTTAATTAGAGTAAAAAACGGATTAATTGCTGAAGATTCCTATAATGAGAATCCTATGGATATAAGGGATATCGAATGGTAAAGAATAAAACCTTTTTAAAGACAGTATTTATAACAATTAAAAGTAAGTTTGTCCGTTACTTAGTAAATATTTTAATTGTTATGCTAGCTGTTGCTATTGCAGCAGCTTTAGGAATGCTACCCTTTTCCTTTAAGGATAGCTATGTAAGAAATTTTACAAAATATATTACTCCTGATATCATCATGAAATGTACGGATGAGAAAGGCTTCCAAAAAGAGGATATAGATAAGGTTCAACAGGTGAATAATGTCGATTTAACCTATGAATTCTTCAGTATGGATTTAGAGAATAATGGTAGATATGATCGTCTATATTTCTTAGATTTATATAAGAATAAGATTGCTAATCCAAAAATAGTTAGAGGTAGAATGCCTAAAAACTATAATGAAATTATTATCAATAAGAATGTAGATAATACATCGAATCATAAAATTGGTGATAAGGTTATATTTGAAAATTATCCATTTGATTTAAATCAAAAGAATAAGGAATTCACTGTAGTTGGTATTGTAGATAGTCCTCTATATTCTACAATGCATCCTGATCGAGCAATGATTAAGGATAGAAGTGTAGAAAAATATGTAGATTCTATTTATTATATAAGCCTAAATACAGTACCAGAGCTTATTTCAAAGAAATTACCTATGACCGATATTTATGTAACGATGAAGGAAAAGCATGAATTCATGACCGATGAATACCAAAGGGAAAGCCAAGCCTTCGCTAAAGATATCGCTCAAGCATTCAATGTATTACCTGGTGCGGTAGAAACTGATCAAAGGGTAATGGTATTAACCCTAAATGAAAATACAAGCTATGCTTTATTCTATAATTACAATAAAAAGGTCAATATTATATCGATTATATTCCCTATTTTATTCATTATTGTATGTGGCTTAGTATTATATTTGATTACGACAAGATTAATATCAGATGAGCGTCCCATTGTCGCATGTTATTATTCCTTAGGCGCATCCAAGAGGATGATTACTATGAAATATTTAATCTATAGTGTATCCTCAACGATTATAGGAACTATAGGTGGTTATTTCTTAGGAATTAATTTAGTTCCTTTAGTATTCTATAATTCCTATAATGCCGTTTATGATATGAATGGTGTCCCAGAGCAATTCTATTCCCCAATGGGTATGATTGTTGCTGCATTATTAGTGGTAGTTTCCTTTATTATTACTATCCTTACCATTCATATTGCATTAAAGGAGGAGCCTGCAAGCCTAATGCTTGCTAAAGCGCCAAAGGCAGGAAAGAAGATTTGGCTTGAAAAAATGAGCTTTTTATGGAATAAATTCTCCTTCTCTATTAAGAGTAGCTTAAGAAATGTGTTTAGAAATAAAAAGAATTTAATTCTAACGACCCTATCGGTTATAGGCTCAGTTGTTTTAGTATTTATAGGCTTTGCCTTATATAATGCTGCAAGCAGTATGACGGATGTTCCTATGTATAAGAATCTTGCATCGAATATGGGCACATTATCGACTATAGTTGTCTTATTTGGATTACTTATGAGTGTTTTAGTCATCTATGCTTTAGCATCTATGAATATAGATGAAAGAGTAAGAGAAATTGCTGTACTTAAGGTATTAGGATATCATGATAATGAATCTGCCCTTTATGCTTGTAGAGAGCTATTCTTTATTACAGCATTTGCTGCAGCCATTGGAATACCTATTGCCTTAGGTATTACAGCTTTGATATTTGATACATTAGAGTTTGCAAAAATAAATGCAATACATTGGTCTTCTTATGTATTATCCTATTTCATTGTATTATCCTCATCTATAATATCAAGCTTCATGCTATATCCTAAGATAAAGAAGATTGATTTTAATATTTCTTTAAAGAGTGTTGAATAATACATATAGAAGAAGTTCTAAATTCTTGTTATAATGAATATAAGATAGGGGTGGATAAAATGATTAATGATAGAAAGGTTGCCATTATTGGTGCTGGCTTTGTAGGCTCGTCCTCTGCATTTGCATTAATGCAAAAGGGCATATTTAATGAGCTTGTTTTAATTGATGCAAATAAGGCTAGGGCAGAAGGAGAGGCTATGGATATATCCCATGGTATTGCATATTCAAATTCTATGAGAATATATGCAGGAGAATATGAGGATATAAGTGATGCTAAAATTATAATTATCACTGCAGGTGCTGCACAAAAGGTTGGAGAAACAAGATTAGATTTAATTAAAAAGAATAGTAAAATAATGACTTCTATTGTGAATGAAATCGTAAGAGTAAAGGCAGAAGGCTTACTTTTAATTGTTGCGAACCCAGTTGATGTTTTAACGCAGGTTGCACTTAAGGTTTCTGGCTTTGGCAAGGAGAGAGTCTTTGGCTCAGGTACTGTCCTTGATACAGCGAGATTAAAATATTTACTAAGCGAAAAGCTAAGAGTAGATACAAGAAATGTTCATGCCGTTATTATGGGTGAGCACGGAGATAGTGAATTTGTTGCTTGGAGCTTTGCCAATGTATCAGGTATGCCAATTAAGAAATTCTTATGTCTAAGAGGCTATAAGGATATGGAGCAATTAAAGGAAGAAATTCACGTTGAGGTTAGAGATTCTGCCTATAAGATTATAGAAAGAAAGGGCGCAACCTATTATGGTATTGCCCTATCTGTCACAAGAATTTGTGAATGTATTGTAAAAAATCAGCATTCCATGCTTCCAATTTCAACCCTACTTGAGGGTGAATATGGAGTAACGAATGTTGCCTTATCTGTGCCTGCAATTTTAGGTAGTGATGGAGTAGAAGCAGTACTTGAGCTTCCATTATCTAGTAACGAAATTTTAGAGCTTCATCATTCTGCCGATACACTTGAGGCTACATTTAACGAATTAGGATTATAACAAAAAGCCCTGTTCATCAGGGCTTTTCTTATGACTAGAATTCAGGTGCTTTATTTTCATCTATGGTATTTATAACCTTCATCATCTTATCATAGATATCTAATCCAGCATCCTTATATCCATCGATTAATGTTTTTGCATAATCTAAGGCTTGATATCTTAATTCCTCAAGCTTAGCGATTGCCATATATCTTACATAATCCTTAAATAAATCGAAATCTCTTGGATCTTCAATAGTATCTAGATATTTCTTTTTTGTTTTTATAGATAATAAATAATTATCTATTTTTGTTTGAAGCAATTTGAACGCTTCCGCTTCAATAGGATATCTCTTTTTATAATTTTCAGTAATATCAATTTTCCATTTTTTAATATTCTCTGTTTCAATCGTAGTTAAGTATCCATTGAAATAGAATGGATATGGATCTACCTCAATTTTAAGTAAATCCTCCTTCATACCGATTCTTCGGTCTACCCATTTACCAAATTTATCCTGTCTATAATTATAGTAGCTTCTATAGAATCCAGAATATTTATCATCGAATTTCAATAATTGACTACCGGATAGCTCATCTCTTTTTGCAATTAGAGATTTTACCTCATCCTCAACAATATCTAAAATTAATGTGTACCAATAGATAACCTTCGCATGTATTTTATCTCGAATGCTATCCATAAAATCATCATATAATAACCATTTTTCTTTTCTTAGGTCCTCATCAATAAAAAGCTGTTTAGCACCAAACCAGAAGGTTTCTACATGATTACATTCCTTGCAGACAAATTTTTTAAATCCCTCTGCATAGGTATCCTTAGGATCTATAAGGTAGTAGTGATCTCCACTATGCCCATATTCCCTTAAGGAGCCAACTGTACCGCATGAGCTACATCTTAATGTCTTAATCACATCATCCATATTCAATTTCACCGTCCTTGCTACTTATATTTTAGCATGAATTTCTAATGAATTCAATTATACCCAAAGGATAGAGAATAGTATATAATATATAAAAAGAAGAGGTTTATTATGGAAATAAAGGAAATCGAATTGACAAAGGATAGAATAGAAGAATTAATAAAGTTATCTATCGATTGGGAAAATGAAAATATAACATCCACCTATATGAAAAATGAATATGAGGATTTTAAGGATTATAGAGTAATCGCATGCTTAGAGGATGATAAAATTATTGGCTATGCCTTTATTCATTCCTTAATACAGGATAAGGATGTCCATGTAATGGAAAAGAATTCAAAATATATGTATGTAGAAGAATTATATGTAAAAAGAGAATATAGATCTAAGGGATTAGGTAAATTATTAATGGATTATGTTATCGATTTATCGAAGAATGAAGGTCTAGATTATGTATATTTAGTGACTCCAACAAAGAATTATAAAGCTATTTTACATTTCTATATTGATGAAATCGGTATGGATTTCTATCATGCTGCATTATATAAAAAACTATAAGGGACAAGGTCCCTTATTTTATTTTTCAAACATTTTTTATATATTTTGTATTGACAGCTTTATAAATATTGTATACAATATAATTGCGAACAACAGAAAAGAGGAAAGAATATGACAATATATGATATTAAAGTGGTAGATAATAAGGGTAATGAAAAGACCTTAGAGGAGTATAAGGGTAAGGTATTATTAATTGTAAATACCGCAACTAAGTGTGGCTTTACTCCACAGTATAAGGGCTTAGAGGAATTATATTTAAAATATAAGGAAGAGGGCTTAGTTATTTTAGATTTCCCTTGTAACCAATTTGCACACCAAGCACCAGGGTCTGATGAAGAAATTAATACCTTCTGTGAGATGAGATATAAAACAACCTTCCCAAGATTTAAGAAGATTGATGTCAATGGTGAAAATGAGCATGAGCTATATCATTATTTAAAGAATTTTAACAATGGAAAATTCAAAGGAAATATTAAATGGAATTTCTCTAAATTCTTAGTGGATAGAGAAGGTAATGTAGTAGATCGCTTTGGTTCTTTAAAATCACCTGCAAAAATTGATCAAGAGATTAAGAAATTATTATAAGATAATAAAATTATATATTGTAAAGTATAACAAATTGTAGTATTTTTATTCCTGGTGATATTATGTGGGATATAATCAGAAGATCATTTGAGGATTTAACCGTTAACCTATGGATCTCTCAAATTGCAGGCTTAATTGGTTTAATTGTTATTGGAATTTCATATCTATTTAAGAAGAAGAAATTTATTGCGATTGCAACGATATCCTTTATCTTCTTTATTTTAGAACAGGCCTTTGCGGCCCTTTATAGTAATCTAATTGTATCTTCAACTTGCTTCATAAGAAATTTACTTATGGTTTATTTCTTATTTAAAAAGAACAAAGAATTACCAAAGGGAATCGTTTTTGGATTACTTGGTGTTATGTGGATATCCATTTTAATCTATTTAGGCTTTAGTAATACATTTTCTAAATGGGATAATTATTTACCACCTTTACTTGTGACCATGTCTACGATTACACAAAACAATAAAAAGGAAATTGTTGTAAAAATTGGTTCATTGTTTCATGAGGGTGGCTTCTTAGCCTATTATTTTGTTTATCATTTACCATTATCCATATTAAGACAAATCATTTTAGTTATCGCATGCCTTATTGGACTGGTTATAATTATTGTTCAAATGATAAAAAGATCTACTAAGGATGGAGTAAAGGATGCTATTATAGAAGAAAAAGAAGAAAGCATTTGACGATCCAAATGCTTTCTTTTCTTATTTTATGATTGAATTGTGTAATAGCATAATTTGAACAATTTGAAGTGCTCTTTCCTTTGCTATATTGATATCTAAGGTCTTATTTTGTAAGGCCTTTTTAATATTTGCGATCTGCTTATTATTTCCAGGCATTAAAATATTAATACCAGAATCGATGCTTCTATATTCTTCTAAACCCTCATGGGATTCATCCCAATCGGTGATAACAAAGCCCTTATATTCCCATTCCTCTCTTAAGACTTTGGTTAATAAATCCTTGTTCGCACCACTCCATACGCCATTAATCATATTATAGCTTGACATGATACCACGGCATCTACCTTCCTTAATTGCAATACCAAAGCCTCTTAAATAGATTTCTCTTAGGGCTCTTTCGGATACATTTGCAGAGGTATATTTTCTTTCGTTTTCTTGGTTGTTGCATGCGAAGTGCTTAAGTGTACAGTAACAGCCTCTGTGTGCTTGAACACCTAAAACGATCGATTTTGCCATCTTACCGGATAGAACTGGGTCTTCAGAGAAGTATTCAAAGTTTCTACCACATAGTGGGTTTTTATGAATATTCATTCCAGGGGCTAGCCAAACGGTTACTCCATATTCCTCCATTTCCTGTGCGATGGCATCACCAAGCTTATTTAATAGCTTTTCACTCCAGGTTTGGGCAAGTGAAATACCGGTTGGGAATGCAGTGGTATAGCAATAAAGTGGAGTACCCTTATTGATTTTAGAATAGCCTAATAGCTTTGCGATTTTAGGTAGGTAGTTAAACATTTCCATACCATGATCGACGTATTTAATCGTTTTGGCATTTTTTAAAACTACAGAAGTTTTAACTAATCTTAAGCCTGCAGGGCCATCGGCTAATGCGAAGCTCTTTAAATTCTTTTCCCTTAGCTTATCCGTAGTATTTCCTGCGGCACCTGGTACAATGACACTATGTGGGCTTGGAACGACTATATCCTTATTCCCACCACCAACAAGGATGTGGCTAAGCTCATCGATGGAGAGCTTATCTACGATTTTTTTCGCTTCTATTAAGTATTCATCCATTGCATTTTCAGGTGCATCCTCGACCTTAAGCTCTTTTATTTCCTCAGGCTTAATATTTGCTGGATCAAGCGTAAGCATTAAATTATCTGGAATTAATAAATCCTTCTTTGGGAAATCTGGAGTTAGAATTTCAATATTCTTTTTTAATGGACAAATCTTTTCATGCTTTTTTAGTATGATATCCTCATGTAAATCAAAGCCTGCAATTAAGCTTCTTTTATCTGAGGATTGACCAATGTATAATGCATATCTACCCTTCTCCATAACCCAAGAAGAGGATTCCTCATCATAGCTTGCTAAATAATAATATGGAATAGATACAGATAATAATGTTTCTTGGTCTGGTACTAGAAGCTTAGATTTTGTAAATCCAATAAGAGAAAATTGTGGTTGCTTAAGCTTACCCTCAGGGCTCGATGCGTAAAACTGTAGTACACATTTACCTTTAAATTCACCAAAATTTTTAAGCTTTACAAAGATTTTGATTTCATCAGCTAAATCGACCTTAGTTGCAATTTTAAAGCCTGTATAGGATAATCCATATCCAAATGGATAACGAACCTTTTTTCTAAATCTTTCATAATATCTATAGCCTACATATATATCCTCACTATAGTCTAATTCCTTTTCGTTTTGATCTAAGTAGGAGAATTTATCACCATAAGGAATATCCTTATAGGACATAGGCCATGTGGAGGTTAAATGTCCAGATGGAGTGATATCTCCTGCTATAATGTCAGCAAGGGCATTACCTCCCTCTTCCCCTAGCATTCCCATGAAGATTAAGCCAGAAAGCTTAATATCATCTAGGCTAGATAAATCAATCATGCCTCCAGCATTGATGATTACTATGACATCCTTATAGGTTTTAGCTAAATAATGAATATCCTCATTTTCTATATCCGATAGTAGGAAATCATTCTTATCAAGCTTTCTATCTCCACCCTCTCCACTCATTCTAGAGATGACATAGATGGCAAGCTCTGTATCATATTTTTTATCCTTATTTAAAACAAATTCAATATCGTGGTAGCCCGTTTCAATATTGGCCATAGAGATTTCCTTGAAGGAGAAGAAGCCTGCCTTCTTCGCTTTTTCTATAAAGAATTTTTTCTTAGCCTCTATAGCCTTTAATCTATAATCCTCAAGCTCCTCTTGGTTCAAAACGCTATATCCTGCATATTTTAATCCATCTAGGATAGATACAGAGTATCTTTCATTTACCTCACCAGAGCCCGACCCTCCCTTGACGGTATTGGTTGCACCAACGCCTGCTAAAACTATTTTTGCTTCCTTTGGAATTGGCAGTATTCCATTATTTTCAAGTAAAACTATGCCCTCAGTTGCAATTCTTCTCGCTAAAGCTCTATTTTTGATTTCAAGCTCATTTGCTTCCTCGGTTAAATGTGCATAGGTCAAGACATTTTCTACCTTTTTTATCATAGGATCACCCTCCAGAATCGTTTCATCTATCTTTATTAAAACACGATTTTAATATTTTTTCTATAACAATGTTAGAAAACTATCTTATTTATTGAAATGAGAATAAAGAATTTGTATAATAAAGATGTAAGTTTTCGATGCATAAAATTATTAAATAAGGGGGTAATATTATGGCTTTAAGAGTATTTCGCTGTAAAAAATGTGGCCAAATGGTCATTATGCTAAAGAAAAGTAAGTGTGATATGTATTGCTGCGGTGAGGCAATGGAGGAATTGATTCCAGGCACAACCGATGCTGCAGTAGAAAAGCATGTACCAGTATATGAGGTTAAGGATAATAAGGTATATGTAACTATTGGTGATGTAATTCACCCAATGGTGGAAAACCATTATATTGAATGGATAATTCTAGAAACAGAAAAAGGCATTCAAAAGAAGGATTTAACTCCAAAAGATGAGCCTAAGGCTATCTTCCCACTACTTGAGGGAGATAAGGTTCTTGCTGTATATGAATATTGTAATTTACATGGACTATGGAAGAGGTAATTTATGGATCCAAAAGCGTTATATAGTTTAAGTTATGGTGTATTTGTTCTTGCAACAAGAACAAAGGATAAAATGAATGGATGTATTACAAATACCTGTATGCAGGTTGCATCGAATCCAAATAAGATTGCAATCGCAGTTATTAATCAAAATTTAACCTGTGAGATGATTAAGGAAAGCAAGGTATTTACGATTAGTATATTAGAACAAAAGACAAGCTTTGATACGATTAAATATTATGGTATGCAATCGGGTAGAGATGTCGATAAATTCTTTGGTGATTTTATTAATGTTAATGGTGTTGATGTACCATATTTATCTTGGTCTACCTGTAGCTTACTTGCATGTCATGTTACAGAAATGCATGATTTAGGTAGCCATACTCTATTTATTGCAGAATTAGATGATGCAATTAAGCTTAGTGATAATGCTCCACTTACCTATGCATATTATCAATCCAATATCAAGCCTAAGCCAGAAGCTCCTACTCTAGACAAAAAAATTATTGGCTGGAGATGTAGGATTTGTGGATTTGTATATGAGGGTGCTACATTACCAGAGGATTATTTATGCCCACTATGTGGTCATGATGCATC
>JAFPSY010000174.1:0-15074 GCA_017413585.1 Acholeplasmatales bacterium | reverse complement strand
TTGCTTCCAAACATTCTACTTTTCAAATCATTAATAGCTAATACTCCAGGATAATTTAGAATATCCTTATGGATGTTTTCTTGAAAATCCTCTGGTGCTGCCTTATCAATTAATTCATTTATACCATCCTTAAAAATATCACTAGAAACCTTAAGGATAAATAAAGAAATGACAATAGTCATAATAGGATCTAATATTAAAATATTACCACCTAAGATTAAACCTATAATACCTATAACAGAGGCAATACTTGAAATAGAATCCGTCAAGTGATGAATTGCATCCGCTCTTAGAGTTTCTGATTTTAATTGTTTAGCCTTAGCCTTGGTATAAAAATACATCCAGCCCTTAACGATAATAGATGCAATCGCAAAGCCTAAGGCAATATATAGGAATACTCCACTTTGGTTCTCATATTCTCCCTTAAAGAAGGAAATAATGGAGGTTACGCCATTGTACATAAGCGTTCCTGCAGTAATGAATAGCATTATAGCTAGTATCACTAGAGCAACAGATTCCATTCTCTCGTGTCCAAAGGGATGCTCCTTATCCGCCTTTTTCGATGCCATTTTGGCACCAACAATGACAACAATAGTTGATAATACATCAGATGCACTATGAATACCATCGGAAATAAGAGATGTTGATTTTGCCAAAATACCTGCAACAACCTTAGAAATGGTCAATATTAAATTTAAAAGAATCGTAATAATTCCAACCTTGGCAATCTCTTTGGTATATTTCTTTTCATCCATAAAAAAATACCTGCCCTTCCCTGCAGGTACACCCCTGCAGACTTCTATTTTGTCCCACAGGTAATCCTGTTGCCTAAGCCCGGCTGCCATACATTATGCGCCTGATCTACCATCATTTTAGCAAAGCCAATTTATGTTAGTCAAGAATAATCCTATAACAGAAATGGGCTTTTTAAAAACTTATTGGATATTAAATCCTTTAATTCATCTAAATCCTTATTTATATTCTTATTAATTTTCTCTTCTAGCATGAAATATTCTTTAACATATTCCTTAGAATAAAGATTCGCTTTAGCAATAGAAAATTCCTTCTGTTTTTGATTTAAATCAAAGATTTCAGGTCTTTCCTTAGCCTCTATATATTCTGCTTCCTTCATCTTAAAAGATATAATTAATGGGGCATATTCCTTATTGATTATATCCTTTAATTCTAAAAGTCTTTTAAAATCATCGCTATTTTCTATTTCATCAATATATTCCTTAACTAAATCTTCCATATTGTACCTCACAATCATTTTAATAAATATTTAGCCCATTTTCAATAATTGTAATTTCCTAAGATTATGCTATAATACCTTTGGTGATAAAAATGTATTTAGAAAAAGATATTGTAAAAGAAGGAAATGCTTTATTAAATCAAAAATGCAAAAAGGTATCTACACCGCTATCTAGTGATGATGAGGCTTGTATTCGTGGATTATATGAATATATGGTTGTATCTGCAGTAGATGAGCTTGTAGAAAAATATAAAATTAGACCGGGTGTTGGTATTGCAGCACCACAGGTTGGCGTTGAAAAAAGAATGTTTGCGATGAACTGTGTGGATTTTCTAGACGAGGAGCAAAAACAATACTTCTATGCTTGGATCAATCCACAAATTGTAGCTGCATCAAAGAAAATGACATATCTACCTGGCGGTGAGGGCTGTCTTTCTGTAGATAGATGTACAGAGGGTTTAGTTACTCCAAGACATATGTCTATCAAGGTTAAGGGAACAATATATGATTTTAATACAAGAAAGCTAAAAAATATATCTATGCTTCTTGTAGGATATCCTGCCATTGTTTTCCAGCATGAATATGACCATTTAGATGGAATTTTATATACCTCTAAAATGTATAAAAAAGAGGATTTAGATCCAAGTATAGAACCATTATATGAATTAAATAATGAAGATGGAAAAGATGAAGCATAAGCTTTATAGTTTTGTATTGACTAACATTTAATAAAATCACTTATCCCTATTCGAAAGAAGGATTTAACTATGGAACTTATTTTTATTTTTGTAGTTGCCTGCCATGCATTTGCAGCAGGTCTATTTATGCTTATATTTGGAATACACAAATTTAAAGCTAACCATACTGGACTAAATTTAGTAGGCACTGGAGCAGTATTAGTACTAATTAGCGGATTTATTTTAGGTGTATATCTATACTTTTACATTGGATTCGCTACAGGATTAATAAGGCTCATGTAATAGGGGGAAAAATCATGAAAACAAAAATTTATTTAATTATTTTGGCAGTAATTGCTTTTATAGGAATTGTAACTACTCTTTCATTAACCATTTACACAGTTAATAAAATGAATAATGCTTCAATAACTGCTGTAATTTCTAACGAGGCGTAATATGAATATTAAAAAATTATTATTACAACTTGGTTTATTAGTTCTAGTTATTTTAGCTTTTGTTGCAACTGATTTATTTATCTATAATAATTTCACTAAAATTTATTCAAATCCCTATAGTGAAACTATGGCTGAAAAATCTATTGATATAGATAAATATTTACCATTTGATGAAAATTCATTAATAGTTAAAAAGAATTCAGAAACTAAAATTACTGAGAATATCCCAGTAGTTGATGGAGCAACCGCTCTATATCCAATCTATTCTGCTTTTGTCAATGCCATATATCCTGAAACAAGTTTAAAATTTGATGGAAAGAATTTTTTAGAAGATAGTAAAATTCAAAAAACAGGAACTGGTAC
The DNA here is from genome assembly GCA_017413585.1 of Acholeplasmatales bacterium. Lineage (GTDB taxonomy): Bacteria > Bacillota_I > Bacilli_A > Acholeplasmatales > Anaeroplasmataceae > Anaeroplasma. The sequence continues at coordinate 12,327 of JAFPSY010000174.1, read as the reverse complement.
AGCTTATAAAAGAATTGTTGATGGAGAAGATGATGTATTATTCTGTGCTGGTCCATCTAAAAAACAATTACAATATGCTAAAGATAATAATGTAGAATTAGAATTAGTACCAATTGGATATGAATGCTTTGTATTCATTGTAAACAAGAATAATTCAATTGAATCTTTAACCATAGAACAAATAAAAGATATCTACACTGGTAGAGTAACAAACTGGAGTGAGGTTGGTGGAGAAAATGCTCCTATTCTTGCCTTACAAAGAGAGGAAGGCTCTGGTAGTCAAACTTCCATGCTAAAGTTTATGAATGGTGAAGAGATGAAAGAATCAAAGTTCCACCTTGGTTGTAAAAGAATTGGTTTTTCATTTAGATATTATGTTGAAAGCATTGTAAAAGATGGCAATATCAAAATGATTGCTTTAAATGGTATTGCTCCAACAAAAGAAAATATTAGAAATAAAACCTATCCAATATTTGATACTTTCTATATGGTTTATAGAAAAGATAATCCTAATCCAAATATACAGGTATTAAAAGATTTTGTATTATCCGATGTTGGACAACAAATAGTTGAAGAAACAGGTTATGTTAGTTTGTAAATAAAAGGGGTTGTTATTAACCCCTTTTACTTTAAGTTATACATGATAATCCCTGCAGCTACACTAACATTTAATGATTCTGTATCATCCATTGGAATATAAATATTTTTTTCTATAACATCAAACACTTCTTTTGATATTCCATTACCTTCATTTCCTAAAACAATAGCCATTTTTTGGCTTTTTTTTACATTTTCTAATGAAATACCATGAACAACATTCGTTCCATAAACAGAATACTCTTTTAAGCTTTTTATGAAATCAGGTAAGTAAGCATTAATGAAATTTAATTTAAATATGGCTCCTTGACTAGATCTTATAACCTTATCATTATAAATATCTACACAGCCATCGCCTAAAATAATGGTATCAAATCCGAATGCTTTAGCACTTCGCATAAGTGCACCCATATTTCCAGGATCCTGTACTCCATCTAAAAGTAATAGCTTATTCGATAATTCCTTTTTATCTAGCATTTTACATAAGCCAATTTCAGATACAAGTGTATTTGTATTGGTAATTTTTTTCATTACAGATGGAGATACTTGAATATAGCCTTCCTTTTCTTCAATAGAATAGGCTTCAATTAAAACATTCTGCTTTTTGGCCTCATCTACTAAATGCTTCCCCTCAACGATAAATTTTTGTTCTTGCTTTCTTTCCTTAGCCTTACTAAGGCTAGCTAAATATTTAATTTTTGGGTTATCTAATGATGTAATGATCATATTTCCCTCCATCGACTTAAAAAATCGGGTTTCCCCGATTTTTATTTTAACCTTGTGCGTCTGTCATTTCAAGTTTAATTAATCTATTAAGCTCAACAGCATATTCCATTGGTAATTCCTTACTGAATGGTTCAATAAAGCCCATAACAATCATTTCTGTAGCTTCTGCTTCGGTTAATCCTCTACTCATTAGGTAGAATAATTGCTCCTCATTTACCTTAGAAACGGTTGCCTCATGCTCAATATACATATCACCATTCTTTCCACTATTGGTTGGAATGGTATCGGATGTAGATAGGTCATCTAGAATTAAGGTATCGCATTCTACGTGAGATCTTGCACCTAGTGCCCTTGGTCCACAAGAAACCATACCACGGTAATTTACCTTACCTCCACCTCTACAAATGGATTTTGAGATAATCGTAGATGTTGAATTATCACCTAAATGAATCATCTTAGCTCCAGTATCCTGTAGCTGACCCTTTGCAGCAAAGGCAATAGATACTGTAGTACCCTTTGCACCCTTACCCTTAAGCACGCAGGCTGGGTATTTCATATTTAAGCCTGATCCAACATTACCATCAATCCATTCCATATGGCCATAATCATCAACTAAGGTTCTCTTTGTAACTAAATTTACAATATTGTTTGACCAGTTTTGTACGGTAGAATATCTACAATGTGCTCTTTTCTTTACATAGATTTCTACAACTGCAGCATGTAAGGAATCCTTAGAATATAGTGGGGCTGTACAGCCTTCTACATAATGGATATCACTATCATCCTCAACAATAATTAGGGTTCTTTCAAATTGTCCCATTCTTTCAGAATTAATTCTAAAATAGGATTGTACTGGCTTCTTTAATTTTACTCCCTTAGGAACATAAATAAAGGATCCACCACTCCATACAGCACTATTTAATGCTGCATATTTATTATCTGTATATGGAACAATCTTACCAAAATATTCCTTAACTAAATCTGGATATAATCTTACTGCAGTATCTGTATCACAGAAGATTACACCTAAATCCTCTAATTCCTTTAAATTATTATGGTATACAACCTCAGATTCAAATTGTGTAGATGAACCAGCTAAATAATTTCTTTCCGCCTCAGGAATACCAAGCTTATCAAAGGTATCTCTAATTTCCTTAGGGACATCCTCCCATTTTGTACCCTGCTCCTTAACAGACTTTATATAATATGTATATTCTTGAAAATCAATACCAGACAAATCTGGACCCCAGCTTGGGTTTTCAAGAGAAACAAAGGCATCATATGCAGCTAACCGGAATTCCTTCATCCATTTTGGCTCATGCTTAGCATCGGAAATAAATTCAACAACCTCACGGTTTAAGCCTTTACCAGAGGTTAAAACTGGAGTTGTTTCTGTTGTAAAGCCATATTTGTAATCTCCAACAATTTCTAAAGCTTCTTCTTTATTTGTTGCCATTATTTGTCACCTCATTTATTGCCTGTTCAACAGCCTTCCAGGATAGGGTGGCACACTTAATTCTTGCAGGGAAATCTCTAACGCCCATATAGGCTATAGCCTCACCTAATTCCTCTTCATATTTAGGCTCTTCACCCTTAACCATGTCGAAGAAATCTTGGCATAAGGCTAATGCCTCATCTGTCGTTCTACCTGTAATCGCCTCACTCATAACAGAAGCACTAGAGCAGCAAATACTACATCCATGTCCATCATGATGAACCTCTTTTACTATACCATCCTCTACCTTTATTTCTACATTCATATCATCCCCACAGGATGGGTTGTTTAAATGTACGAAATGATAGTCGTCTGTTTTCTTTAAACCTTTGTTCTTTGGATTTTTATAATTATCCATAATAACGGTTCTATACAAAGTGTTTAAATCCATAATACATCCTCCTAAAACTGTCCAAAGAAATCCTTAGCATCCTTGACAGCTTTAACAAATTCCTTAACATCCTCTTCTGTATTATACAAATAGAAGGATGCTCTTACCGTACCAATAGTACCTAAATGACGTGTAATGAGCTGTGCACAGTGATGACCAGCACGTATACATACCTTGTCATTATCAAATACAGATGCAGCATCATGTGGATGAACTCCATCAATATTAAAGGAAATAATTCCTGTTTCACAATCAGGATTATATACTGTAATTCCTGGAATTTTCTTTAATTCCTCTACGGCTAAGCTCTTTAAATAATATTCATGCTTACCTATATTATCTAAGCCAATAGAATTTAAATATTCACATGCCTTCGCAAGGCCAATGGCTGAAGCAATCATTGGAGTACCTGTTTCAAATTTATAAGGTGCCATCTTAAATGTCATTTCCTGCTCATAGACAGTATCTGCCATATCTCCACCAAATTCAACAGGAGGCATTTTTTCTAATAATTCCTTTTTACCATATAAAATACCAATTCCTGTAGGACCACATAGCTTATGCCCAGAAAATGATAGGAAATCACAATCTAAATCCTTAACATCAACAGCCATATGAGGCACAGATTGTGCACCATCTAAGGAAACAATAGCCCCTACCTCATGTGCTAATTTGATAATTTCTTTAATTGGGGTAATATAGCCCATAACATTCGATACATGAGTAATAGCTACAACCTTTGTTTTTTCCGTTAAAACACTTTTAAATGCTTCAACAGTGATTCTTCCATCCTTATCTAGTGGAACATATTTTAAGGTAGCCTTTTTCTTTTGACATACATTAATCCAAGGCATATGGCTAGAATGATGCTCTAAAGGAGTTGTAATTACCTCATCTCCTTCTTCAATAAAGGACATACCATAGCTTTGTGCAACTAAATTTAAGGATGCACTTGCACCTCTTGTAAATACGACCTCATCGAAGCTTGCATTAATGAATTTTGCAATGGTTTCTCTTGCTTCTTCATATAAGTCTGTAGCCTCATAGGATAATCCATATACTCCTCTATGTACATTTACACCTAATCTTCTATAATAATCATCTACTGCATCAATTACAGAGTCTGGCTTTAATGCCATTGCAGCAGAATCTAGGTATGCAAGATTTGGATTACTTCTTAATACTGGGAAATCATTTCTAATTTTTAAAATATCCATAATTATTCCCCTATTCTTGCCATAATTTCTTTTTCCATTGATTCCTTTAATTCCTCATTTGGAATTGAATCAATAAATGGACGTACAATACCCTCTAAAATAAGCAAGAAGGCTTGCTTCTTAGTTAATCCTCTACTCATTAAATAGAATAAATCCTCATCGCTCATTTTACCAATGGATGCGCCATGATTTGCGAAGCAATCATATTCATCAATTAATAAAATAGGCTTTGCTGTAATAGAGGATATATTATCCATTACAACGCCACGGGATAGCTGAGCACATTTTGATTTTGCCATGCCCTTATCGATTTTACCTGTAGTATCAAATACTAAATTTGAGCCATTCATCGCAACACCAACATTCTTGATGTTAGAATATGTAGATCCAACCTTATGATCAATTCTTTGTGTATAAATAGAGGATACCTCTGTTAAAATACTTAGGTTTTCTACATTTGCTTGTGCATTCTCATTTAATAAATGAATAAGTAAGGATTCCTCTGTAGCGGAAATAGAAATTTCTACTACATTTAATTCTCCATGAATGTCAAAGCATCTATCAGATGATTGACTATTTAAAACATAATATGTAATGGATGAATCCTTTAAACCCATAATATGAATATTACAATTCTTTGTTCTATCTAGGAATTTTGCATTTATTCCATTTAAAACAACAATATCCATATCCTGGTCAATAATATAGATTTCATCCTTTGTATCCTTAATATAATATTTCTTATCCTCTGCTTGACCCAATGCAGAGATTAGAACTAATTCTTGATTTGCCATTATGCTTTTTTGCTGGTATTTCTAGCGCAGGAGCCAAGAAGTACATGGGTCTTTTTCTCTTCTTCCTCTCCAAAATCCTCAATACCAAGTTCTTCTTTTACCCAGTCATAGCCTTCTGCATCAATCTTAGAAATTAGCTCTGGTCCACCAGTTTTTACAATTCTACCATTGATCATAATATGAACATAATCTGGCTTAATATAGTCTAATAATCTTTCATAATGTGTAATAAGTAAGCATCCAAAGGATTCGTTTACCATGCTATAAACATTCTCGCCTACAATACGTAGGGCATCAACGTCAAGTCCTGAGTCTATTTCATCTAAAATTGCAAATTTTGGCTTTAGCATTTTCATTTGAAGAATTTCATTTCTCTTCTTTTCTCCACCACTGAAGCCTTCATTTAAATATCTATGAGCTAAATCGGATGGCATCTTAAGCTCCATACATGCCTTATCATATTCCTTAATGAACTTGAATAAGGATGGATTTGAACCTGTAGTTGCCTTCATCGCAGCACGAATAAAATCGGAATTTGTAACTCCGGATACCTCTGCTGGATATTGATATGCTAAAAACAATCCCTTTCTAGCACGCTCATCTACCTGTAGCGGTAATAAATTTTCTCCATTTAATAGGATTTCTCCTCCAGTAATTTGATATCTTGGAGAACCCATTATACATGAGGAAAGTGTAGATTTACCTGTACCATTAGGTCCCATAATTGCATGAACCTCACCTGTACGAATGGTTAAATCAACTCCCTTTAAGATTTCCTTTTCCTCAACTCTGGCACATAAGCCTTTAATTTCTAATACGTCACTCATTGCTCTACCTGACTTTCTTAAATAAATTTACGAAGATAGAATATTCTATCCAACAATATATAAACATTTCTAAACGTTACAAAATGGAAAAACAAAATCCTGCTTTTCCATTTTGTAATCTTACTTATTCTTTACTTTATAACAAAATTAATAATCTTCTTAGGAACAATAATCTTTTTAACAATAGTATGTCCCTCAAGATATTTTTGAACCTTTTCGCTCTTTAAAGCTAAAGCCTCAAGCTCCTCACTTGTCGCATCAACAGAGGCTAAAATAGTATCTCTTAGCTTACCATTAACACTTACAGGATAATTCATAGTTGTATCAACCATTAAAGCCTCATCATATGTAGGCCATGCCTCATATGCAATAGTATCCTTGTGTCCTAGGGCAGCCCATAATTCCTCACCTAAATGTGGACATACAGGGTTAATTAGCTTTACTAAGCCTTCAAGATATGGAATATATAGCTTATCTGCCTTATAGGCATCATTTACGAATACCATCATTGCAGAAATAGCTGTATTAAAGCCTAATGCTTCAAAATCCTCCGTTACCTTTTTAACCATCTTATTATAGGATTTCTCTAAGGATTTATCATATTCCTTTGTCTGCTTTGCTACATATTCATCACTACAAACTAAGCGGTATACTCTTTCAATGAACTTTCTTGCGCCCTCAACACCATTAGGGTTCCAAGGCTTAGATGCCTCAAGTGGTCCCATGAACATTTCGTATAAACGAAGTGTATCTGCACCATATTCTCTAACGATATCCGATGGATTGATAACATATTTAGGGAATCTCTTACCCATCTTAATACCATTTTCACCTAAGATCATACCCTGGTGAACTAGCTTTTGGAATGGTTCCTTTGTAGGAGCAATACCCTTTTCGTAAAGGTATCTATTCCAAATTCTAGAATAAATTAAGTGTCCAACCGCATGCTCTGGTCCACCAATATATAAATCAACTGGCATCCAATGCTTTAATAATTCCTTATTGGCAAGCTCCTTATCATTCTTTGGATCAATGTATCTTAAATAATACCAAGAGGATCCTGCAGAACCAGGCATAGTAGATGTTTCTCTTAAGCCTTTAATTCCGTTTTTGTTATAATGCTTCCATTCAGTAGCATTTTCAAGTGGTGCCTTACCATTTCTACCCTTATAATCATCAAGCTCTGGTAATACAAGAGGTAATTCATCATCAGGTAATACATATACACCATTTTCTGTATGTACTACTGGTACTGGCTCACCCCAATATCTTTGACGAGCGAAGATCCATTCACGGAAGCGGTAATTTGCAACTCTTCTTGCTCTACCCATTTCCTCAAGCTTCTTTGTAATACCCTCTTTGGCATCCATAACAGTATAGCCATCAAATTCAGCAGAATTGATTAATCTTGCCTCAGGGTTTTCTAAATAATCCTGCTTCTCATAGGCAGCCTCGCTTACATCCCTACCTGTAATAACCTGAATCATAGGAATATTATGTGCTACTGCATATTCAAAATCTCTTTGGTCATGGCTTGGTACGGCCATTACAGCACCTGTACCATAGGATGCTAATACGAAATCACCAATGAAAATAGGAACTTCCTTACCATTTACTGGGTTAATACATGTAACACCCTTTAAAAGACATCCTGTCTTACCCTTATTTAATTCTGTACGGTCAAGCTCACTCTTGCTTGCAGTTTCCTTAATATAGGCATTAACCTCATCCTTGTTTTGGATTCTATCCATTAAATCCTGAACGATTTGTCCTTCTGGAGCTAATACCATAAATGTAATACCATAGATAGTTTCAATACATGTTGTGAAAATAGAGAACTTTCCACCACCAACAATATCGAAATCAACCTCAACACCCATGGACTTACCAATCCAGTTTCTCTGCATTTCCTTTGTGGATTCTGGCCAATCGATCGTATCTAAGCCCTCAAGAAGCTTTTCAGCGAAGGCAGGCTGATCAATTACCCATTGCTTCATATTCTTACGAACAACAGGGAAGCCTCCTCTTTCACTTTTACCATCGATAACCTCATCATTAGATAATACTGTACCTAATTCCTCACACCAGTTTACTGGCATATCGATATATTTTGCATAGCCATCTAAATATAAATTCTTAAAAATCCACTGTGTCCAATGATAGAAGGATGGATCGGATGTAGAAATACATTTATCCCAATCATAATCAAAGCCTAATTCCTTAAGCTGCTTTGTGAATGTTTCAATATTCTTTACTGTAAATCCCTCAGGATGATTACCCGTTTGAATAGCATATTGCTCTGCAGGAAGACCAAAGGAATCATATCCCATTGGGTGTAATACATTATAGCCCTGCATTCTTTTCATTCTAGAGATTATATCTGTTGCTGTATATCCCTCAGGATGTCCTGCATGAAGACCAACTCCAGATGGATATGGGAACATATCTAAGGCATAAAATTTTGGCTTAGAAAAATCCCATACATCTGTTTTAAATGTATGATTCTCTTCCCAATACTTTTGCCACTTTTTTTCGATTTCCAAATGATTGTATTCTTTCATAATAATACCTCTCTTCCAAAGGGTGCGCATAAACGCTTTTAATATTTTATCACAAACAATTCTATTTTTGTAGTAAAAACTAAAAAAACATAGTTACAATTTCAAAACAAAAGAGGGAATTATATTCCCTCCTACTTTTTTTGACCCATCATCACTGGTTTTTGTGGCTGTAATTTATGATTAATAATGGTAAGAATTGTAACACTTACTACCAAAAGTACTCCATATACTATCCAGTATATGAGCCTTCCCTCTTGATATTTATCCACATATTTTAAAACATAATACCCTAAAACACCAATTGCAACTATAGTTGCATAAATCGCTCCAGTCAATCTTTTAATCTCATAACGGTTTAATACCCTTATAAGCAGCAAAATTATATTTAAAAAGCCATAGGACATCGTCGCAATTAATGTACCCATAAACGACCAATATTCCATCTTAAAGAATACCATAAAAAAGATTATGCTTGCTAAAAATAATCCCATTAAGGAAAACCATATAATATCCATTATTCTTTTACTCATAAAAGCTCATTTAACCTCTTAAACACATAATCTGTTGCAGCTTTTCTTACATTATTTCTACCAATATTTCCAAACTGAATTTTTTCACCAAAAAGTGCTCCATTAATATAAAATCCAAAGCAAACTGTACCCAAAGGAATCAAATCGGATCCCCCAGTAGGGCCTGCAACTCCAGTGACGCCAACGCCAACTCTAGATTCCGTATTTAAGGCAACACCCTTAGCCATTTCCAAAGCTACCTCTATGGATACTACATCATATTTTTCAATGGTATCAAAGGATACTCCAAGATATTTATTTTTAGCCTCATTTGAATAAGTAACAAAGGAGACATTTAATACCTTAGATGCGTTTGCAACATTGATAAGCCTTGCTGCACATAATCCTCCTGTACAGGATTCTGCAAAGGCGATATTATACTTCTTTTCGATTAATTTTAAAACGACCTCTTCTTCCATAATTACCCCCAAATGAATAGCATAGCTATTATTTATGATATGTTTCGTTATTATTTATCTTAAATGCTCTATATATTTGTTCTAATAAAATGACCTGCATAAGCTGATGTGGGAAGGTCATTTTAGAAAAGCAAAGCTTATAATCTACCTTAGCTAAAACATCCTTTGAAATACCTAAGGATCCACCAATAATAAAGGATATATTTGCATTGTGATAGGAGAATATATCAAGCATCTTTTCTGCTAAGTCTATACTCGATAGCATTTCACCCTTTAAATCTAGGGCAATCTTATAGGAATTCGAAGGTAAAACCTTTAAAATTCTTTCCCCTTCCTTATTCTTAATTGCCTCAATTTCCTTATCGCTTGGAGAATCATTAATGGCCTCATCCGAAACCTTTAAGAATTCAACCTTTGTGTATTTACCTAATCTTTTTGTATATTCATTAATCGCATCAATCAAATACTTTTCTTTGATATTTCCAACACTTACAATATAGATTTTCATATTTCATAATCCCCACTAAAGAAAGGCTTTAAAATACCAAATTTTACATTCGATGTATCAATACCAAAATCATTAAATACCTTTTCTCTTGTAAGCTCAATAATCTCCGTTAAATTACATTCCTTTGATACATGAGCATGTAAAATGAGCTTAGTCTTATTTCCAATAACATTACATAGGGTAATCATAGAATCCTCATTCGACATATGGCCATGGTCCCCTAATACTCTAATTTTTAAGGAATATGGTCTTTCCGAATGCATTAATATTTCAGGGTCATGATTAGATTCTAATATATATGCCTCAGCATTTGCTATTTCTTGATAAATTGCTTGATGAACATAGCCAGTATCTGTAATATAAACAAGCTTTTTCTCATCATTATAGAAGGAGAATCCAATACATTCCTTTGCATCGTGAAATAAAGGTAAAACCTGAATCTTTAAATCCTTTTCTATATAGAAAGGATATAGCATAGAATTTGCTAATCTTTCGATTAAGATTAATGAGCCATTCTTCTTTTTCTCCTCAAGTAAGGCTAAGACTTTTTCCTTACCTGGTCTATTAAACATTTCAATAACTCCATAGTATGTACCTAAGGACATATAGATTTTTAAATGGCATTCCTTAAGCATTTGAGGTAATGCTCTTATATGATCTACATGCTCATGAGTTATAAATAAACAGGCTATATCGCCTAAGGTTAGCCCATATCTAGAAAGATTATCTAGAATTTGCTTCCTAGTAATTCCTGCATCAATCAATATATTTATTTCCTTTGTTCTAAGTAAAGTACAGTTCCCATCAGAACCACTAGAAAACACGCTAAATTCCATATTCTACCTCCACCGGAGGACATTATAACATAACTATCCTTTTCTTAAAAGAAAAAGAAATGAAAATGTCTATTATTTTAATCAATTTTCAATTTTATAATTTCATTGCATTTTAAATCCATAAATGATATGATATTATTTGCATTAGTTTAATTTTTTAGATAAAGGAGTATGAATGACAATGACAAAGAAAACATTGCGCAGAGCGGTTACTGCTTCCCTTGCTGGCGCATTCGCAATATCTTTAGCATCTTGTTCAGCTGCATCGGACAATCATGGTAAAATCGATTTAGATGCCATCTATGCTTCTAGTGGAGATTATTCCGTATCCTACGGAGATATCTGGAACGAGCTTAAATGGAAATCCAATGAGGTTTTAGATACTCAGATTACCAATGTAGTTTTAAATAAGTATATCAATCGTATTAGCATTGTTCTATCTAAGGATTCTAATTCTCTTACAGGAGAGGATAAGGAAGCTTTAGGCTTTGATAGCGAGAATAATGTTTATAGCGATGATGCTTATAACAAGATGAAAGAAAATTATGAAGAAAGAATTGTAGATTACGTAGTACAGGACATCTATAATTTCACTTATCAAACCGATAACTATTGGGACAATTTCGAATCCCTAGAGCATGTCGATATTGATACCCTAGAGGCTAAATATGTAGATGAGATTTATTCTGAATATTTAGTTGACACTATTGATGGTGTAGAATTACTTAAGTTAATTCAAAAAGCAGATTACAAGGATTATAAGGATAATTTTGCAAACTATTTAAAGCTTGCAAAGGGTTTATCTCAAATCTATTATCCTCTTTATGCAAAGGAATTATTAGCCTATGCAGGACTTGAGGAGGATATTAAAGAGGCTGATAAGGACGATACAGATGCTGATGATGATCAGTGGGGTTATTATGCTGTATCTAAATATGTATCTAAATTCAAGGATGAGTATACAAACAATTATGATATGAGCGCAATCATTATCAACTTTGCAAACTCAAGTGAAATGGAGGATACATTAAGAGCCTTTGGATTGAAGTTCAATGGTAAGAACTTATATTATATTTATGATTCAAAGGATACGAATAAATATACCTTAAATGCCGATGGCTATATGACTTATGAGGATTACATAAAGTATTATGATGATTTCTCTACAAGTAATCTAAACAATGGTCGTGATGCTGAGGGTAACCAGATGGCAACAGTTGTATCTAGCCAAGCCATCCTAGAAATCTATATCCAAATATATAATTATGTATATGGTGGTTATAGAACTAAGCTATCCTCTACTTATACTGGTACAGCTTATACACAGCTAAACCAATTAAGAAGATTAACAGATGAAATCTTAGAGGCTTATGCATCTCCTGCAGCA
>JAFPSY010000173.1:0-6991 GCA_017413585.1 Acholeplasmatales bacterium | reverse complement strand
CCTTAAAGGATTTAATTTTGCTTAGAAGCTTTAATGAGGATAAGCTTATTACCTTCAGTGAATATGTAGAAAAGATGCCTGAATCACAAAAGGAAATCTATTATGCAATTGGAAATGATAAGGCATCAGTTGAAAAGCTACCACAAATGGATTTAGTTAAATCTAAGGGCTATGATGTATTCATTTTATCTGAGGATATCGATGAATTCATGATCACAGTATTAAAGAGCTATAATGAAAAGCCATTTAAGTCTATTAATAAGGATGAGCTTGATTTAATCGATGAAGAGGAAAAGAAAAAGCTTGATGAGCTAAAGGAAGAAAAGAAGGAGTTCTTAAGCGAGGTTAAGGAATCCATACCTTCTGTTAAGGAAGTCATTATTTCTAAGAAGCTTGTTGATGCACCATGCTGCGTATCTTCAACTGGTGAATTATCCTTTGAGATGGAGCGTGTCTTAAAGCAGCAAAATCAAGAGGTTAAGGCAGAAAGAGTATTTGAGCTTAATCCAAATCATCCAATGTTTGCAAAGCTTGAGGCTTTATATAAAGCGGATAAGGATGAGGCTTCTCGTATGACTAAGCTATTATATACAGAAGCATTACTACAAGAAGGTATTCTACCAGATGATCCAAAGGCCTTTGCTGAGGATTTAAATGCACTTCTAATGAAGTAGACAAAATAGATGACGTGTCTATAAAATTTTGGAAGGAATGAGCAATCATTTCTTCCATTTTTTTAATATTCATTGTAAAATAAATCTAGGTGATTGCGATGAATAAAGAAGAATTTCAATTAAACAATGGAAAATATATGATACATGGAACGAAATATATTCCAGATAATCCAAAGAATATACCTATTATTATGTCTCATGGCTTTTTATCGAATTCAAAGAAATTAAAAAGGTATGCCATGTTTTTAGCGGGCATGGGCTATACGGTTTATGCTTATGATTTTTGTGGCGGACATTTATTTGGTAAAAGCGAAGGTCCAAGAGAATATTTAACCATAGAAAATGAATTAAACGACCTTCAAACGGTAATTAATAGCGTAGAAGAAAGTAAGCAAGAGCTTATGCTCTTTGGAGAATCTTTAGGTGGATTTATATCTCTTATTTATGCAGCAAGAAATCCTGCGGTAGTTGCAAGAGTATTATCGATTTACCCTGCCCTATCTATTCCTGATGATGCAAGACGCGGTAAAATGCTTTTCATTTCCTTTGACCCAAATCATGTAAGAGAAACATGGAAATGCAAATTTGGATTTAAATTTAATCCATCCTTTGCAGAGGAATGTATGAGATTAGATACCGATAAAATCATAAAAGAGGTTTTATGTCCTGTATGTATTGTGCATGGAGGAAAGGATAAGATTGTATCGGCTACACATTTAAGAAAAACCTTAGAGAATTTATCTCCAGATTCCTTTGTATATTTTATTAAAAAGGCAGGTCATGGCTTTAAAAGAAAGGAGCAAGATATCGCACTTGCTCACTTTAAGGATTTTTTAACAGATAAAAGAAGAGGATAATAAAAAAATGAAGATGCGAAATCTTCATTTTTTCTTATTATTGCTGATCCATAAATGGACCTTGATAATTTGTATTTTCTATATGAGAATCAGCTATTGGCGTTGAGCTTTCTACCATTGGGATAGAATCTAATCCTTCGTTTTCATCTCTTATTTCATTTTTATAGGTTGCCTTTAATATAACAGGTGTTACAAAGGAAGTAAGAAGAATTAGAATCAAAATGAATGGCTGAATGGATGGGGATATAATACTAGCATCAATACCCTTTTGTGCACAAATTAAGCACACCTCAGCTCTACACATCATACCAACACCACATCTTAAGGAATCCTTCCAGGAGTATTTACATATTTTAGCTCCAGCACCACAGCCAATGAGCTTTCCTGAAATTCCTGCAAGCAAGAATAATATACCAAAGACTGGGAATTGCCATGAGGCAAATGGATTTGAGGTTTGATCGGTAAAGCTTTGCATAGAGGATATTCCTACCTTAGCAAAAAATACAGGTGTAAATAATAAATAGGATGTAATATCTGTTCTTCTTTCAATATACTGTGTTTCTTTGAAATCGGATAATACTAATCCTGCAAAGTAGGCACCGGTAATATCTGCAATACCAAACCATTTTTCAGCTGCGAATGCATAGAAGAATGCAAGTGCAATAGCGAATATTGGAATACGTCTATGGTGATCATATTTTTTTGCAAGCTTTTTAAATATGAAGCGAACCAATAATCCAAGTCCAATGGCGAAGATAAAGAATAAAATGGTTTTAACAACTACCATAACAATTTCTAAGGTAACATTTGTATCTGCTTGTGCCCCAGTCATTGCCTTATCTAAGGATAAGATAACGGATAATATAATGACACCAATAATATCATCTAATATGGCTGCAGACATAATGGCTGTACCAATCTTAGAATTTAATTTTCCAAGCTCCTTTAATGTCGCAACAGTAACGGATACTGAGGTTGCTGTTAATACAACACCATAAAATAGATTTTGAAATAATGTTTTTGTGTTCGATAAATCTGTTCCTAAAAGTAATGCAGCTAAGAATCCTAATCCCATTGGAACGATTACTCCAAGCATAGTAATGACTAAGGAGGCAACTCCGGTTTGCTTGATTTGTTTTAAATCGGTTTCCATACCGGCACTAAACATAATTAGGATTACACCTATTTCAGCTACAATTTGTATTCCAATCATCGAATTGTTTGTCATAACATATTCATGATTTGGAATGAATACAATTGCACCAAGTAAAACGCCAGTAAGAAGCATTCCAATAACCTGAGGTAATCCAATCTTTCTAGCACCTATAGATAATAGCTTAGATAGAAAGATAATTACGCCAAGTGGAAGTAGAATTTCAAATACAGTAGATGCTTGAAAATCCATTTTCCTTCAACTCTTTTCTATTTGTTTATTGTGATACAAGTCTAATTGTATCACTAAAAATTAAAATAAATATTTTAAAACGCTTTCGGATTAAGAAAAAAGTCATATCTTTATTTTTGTCATTATTTTTTGTAGAATATTAGTAAGGTTTGGTGATGAATTATGAATATGATTGAAAAGAAAATTGACGGTGAGGTACTTTATGATGGCAAAATCATAAGAGTAGAAAGGGATACCGTTTTATGCCCTAACGGAAAGAATGCTTATAGAGAGGTTGTAAGGCATAATGGAGGTGCTGCAATACTTTGTATTACAAAGGATGACAAGGTTTTGCTTGAAAGACAGTTCCGTTACCCATACAATGAGGTAATCTATGAAATTCCTGCAGGAAAGCTTGAAAAAGGGGAAGACCCATATCAAGCTGCATTAAGAGAATTTGAAGAAGAAACAGGAAATAAGGCAGAATCCCTAGAGCATTTAATCGATATTTATCCTACCTGTGGTTATTCCTCTGAGGTTATTTATCTTTATTTAGCTAAGGATTATGTAAAAACAACTACCAATTTTGATGAGGATGAGGTCATTGAAACAGAATATATCCCACTTAATGATGTATTAGAAATGATAAATTCTGGTAAGATTAAGGATGCAAAAACCATTTGTGCATTAAGTACTTATCTCATAAGATACAAGAGATAAAACCCTAAAATAAGATACAATTTTTAAAAAATCGTATTTTTAATATTTTTTTCATTAAAATAATAACGCATAAATTAAAATTTATGGTACAATTATATAGATAAGATTATGTTTTGATTATGGAGGAGAATATGGACGTAAATACTGTATTGATTTTAGCCTATGTAGATGACTATTTTAAAGCAAATAAAATTGCAGCAGAGCTATCCAAGAAGAATTTTACAGTCAGAATGGAATTCCCAGACTCATTTGATTTTGATAGCAAAATTAGAGCAAGCCTTTTACGTTGTGATGCTGTAATTTATGTTATTAGTAGTCAGGTACTTGCATCCGATAAGTACTATGAGCTACATGGCATTGTTCAAGAAAATCAAAGAACACCAAAGCCTGAGGTTTATGTTGCATTAAACAAGAGCATTGATGATTTGTTCTTAGATATTTATAAGCATGATGAATATTCTGATGATATTTTACTTCGTGCAGATGATTATAGAATGGAGCTTGAACAAAAGAATGTTATTTGCCAATCTCCACATTTAATTGATGATATTGAAAAGCTTTTAAAATCTTTAAAGGAAGAAGCTCCTGCTGAAGAGGTTTTAGAAGAACCAGCTTTAGAAGCAGCTGAAGAGACACCAGTTGAAGAAGAGGCTTTTGAAGAGCCTGAAGAAGAGACATTAGAAGAACCTGCTGAAGAAGAGGCTGAAGAGGCTGAAGAGGCTCTAGAGGAAGTTCAAGAACCTGAAGAGCCAAAGGTAATCGATATGGATGCCTTCAATGAGGCAATTAAGGAATATGGAAAAGAAAACTATTTGGATTCCTTTAAGCTATTCTTAAAGACTAAGGATTTACCTTTAGCTGAATACTATTTAGGATATCAATATTCGAATGGTCTTGGCGTAGATAAGGATGAGGAATTAGGTGTTGAATATTACCTAAAGAGTGTAAAGGATGGCTGTGATAAGGCTTATAGTGCCCTAGGTGATGCATATTATTATGGCTTTGGTGTTGCTAAGGATGACTTAACTGCAGAAAAGTATTATAAGAGTGCAGCAGCAAGAGGAGATAATGATGCATTATTCCATCTTGCAAATTGCTATTACTATGGCAAGGGTGAGGCTCAAAATTATAGAAAGGCTCTAGAAATTTATGAAACCTTAGCCGATGAGGATAACATTGAAGCAAGCTATCATGCAGGATGTATGTATTTCTTAGGTAAGGGCTGTAAGCAATCCTATAAGAATGCATATTATTTATTACAAAAGGCTGCAGCAGCGGGTCATCCAAAGGCAATGAATGATTTAGGTACATTATATCGTTATGGCTTATATATTGAGCAAAATATTAAAATTGCCATCGATTGGTTTAATAAGGCTGCTAAGGCAGGTCGTGGTGCTGCATATAAAAATATTGGTGACTTATATTATTTTGGTGTTGGCTATAAGCAGGATAAGGCAAGAGCTGTTCAAAATTATAAGAAGGGTGCAAGCTTAGGCTGTGCAGATGCAATATATATTATTGGTCTTATGGAAGAACAGGGTGATGATATCGAATTATCCTACGATAAATCCTTCCAGCATTTTAGACAGGCTGCAGAGCTTGGTCATGCTGCTGCTCAATTTGAGGTTGGTAATTGCTATTACTTTGGTCAAGGTACAAAGAAGAGCGATATGGATGCCTTCTATTGGTATAAGGAATCTGCAAAGGGTGGATGCCCTGAGGGTCAATATGCTCTAGCAGTTGCATACCACAATGGTAAGGGTGTTGCCCAAAATTCAAAGAATGCATTCCATTGGTATAAGGTTGCTGCAGATCAAGGCAATATTGAGGCATTAAATGCTTTAGGTGATTGCTATATGAATGCGGATGGTACAGAAGCCGATGAAAAGCTTGGCTTTGATGCATATATGAAGGCAGCCCAGGGCAAGAATGTTGCTGCAATGTGTAATGTAGGTAAATGCTATTATTTCGGTAATGGTGTAACTAAGGATTATTCTCAGGCAGTAAAATGGTATATGCAGGCTGCACAGAAGAATGACCCTGATGCACAGGTACTATTAGGTAATTGCTATTACTATGGTACTGGCTTCAACCAAAACTATCTAGAGGCATTAAAGTGGTATCGTAAAGCATCAAAACAAGAAAATGGTCAAGCCTACTATATGATTGGTAGATGCTATGAGAATGGTCAGGGCGTTAAAAAATCCATTCAGCTTGCAAAGGAAAACTATCAAGAGGGTGCGGATTATGGAGATTCCATGGCAGAATATGCTCTTGGTGAATACTATGCAGAGGGTCCTGAAATGGATGAAGAGAAGTCCTTTGAATATTTTGAGGATGCTCATATCCATGGATTTAAAATGGCAACATTAAAGGTTGCTGAATGCTACTACCTAGGTAAGGGTGTCGTACAGGATAAGGATTATTCCTTTGAGCTTGCAAAGAAGCTTTATGATGAAGGATATGAGGAAGCTCAAGAATTCTTACAAAAATATTTCTAAAAAAATATGAGGGATTTTTCAAAATCCCTCATTCTTTTGTTATAGGCCCTTTTTGTTCCTTTTTTAATAAATCTAAATGATATATGGAATCTAAGATTTTTGATATTTTCAATTCCATATCTAAAGCATTATGTATACCCTCTTTAATATTTGTATAAATAGGAACATCCTTCTTTATTTGATTTAAATATTCCTTGCCCTTATTTGAATATCCTAATACTCTTAAATAATTTGGGGATGAGATTTGATTAATCTCATCCTTTTTTATATTGAATAGGATATACATTAGCATTCTTTTCATTCTAGTTTTCGTATATTTTTTATTCGATAAATATTCTATAAATGAATCTAAGGAATCATAATCCTTTATATCCTTAAGCTTATATTCTATACCCTCATCAACAAAGAAGATATTCTTTAAATCTTCTACATTTGTAGATAATATTTTATATTTTAAATAAGGAAATAGCATATTTTCATCTAAGATATATTCCATATCCTGGTAGATGAAGTTTGGAACATATTTTTCCATTTCATCTAAATTGCAACGAATTGCAGTTGCGGATTGTATGATGCCACCGGTTATATCCTTATCCTTATATTTTGAATTCAATCGTTTTATCGTTTTTAAAATTATATTATAGTGATGATCTTGAATGGATTTATAGTAGAAGTATCCTAGGGTATCATTGGAATCTAAATCCATTAATTGGTTAGAGCCCTCCTTCATGGAGATATCCTTATTCCTATTTTCTATATTATTCTTATATATAGATTCATATAAGGATATATTATTATTTTCACTTCCAATTATGATTTCATTGACCTTTGCAAGATTTAAGATAGATACCGCAT
>JAFPSY010000172.1:0-3114 GCA_017413585.1 Acholeplasmatales bacterium | reverse complement strand
GCAAATAAATGATAGATAGAGATATTAAAATGATTTTGAAATGCATCCTTTAATTTTACACCTATAGCGTAAATTAATTGATTATAGAAATTTAAGCCATAAATATCTTTATAGAACATAGAATCATGGCAATCGATAATTGCTAAGGATAATTTCTTATTTGGATATTCCTTAACTAAATCCGTAGTAAGCTTTACCTCTGTTTGCATATGAGATATTGGATTTTCATAGGCTAACGCAACTAAATCCTTCTTTTCCTTAGCTTCATCTGTAATATCATCAATTAAAGAATATATCGTAATCATTCCATTATGGAATAATGGATAGAATCTTTCATGAATTCTAATTTCCTTATTGTCCTTCTTAAAATTATATTCTAAGGACAAATCCATCGTTTGAAGTGCATATAATTCCTTTAATACTTCCTTGTATTTGGCTATATCCTTTGCATCCATATGCATATAATAATCCTTATCATTTAAGGTTTCAAATACACCTAAAATCTCCTGAGCTCTTTTTGAAAAATGATAATAGCCATCTAAATTCTCTATGATACCTGAAGACATATTTTCCGTTAGGAAAATCATTTTTTTATTTTTAAGTATATTCTTTTCCTTTTCTAGGTATTCAATTAATCGTGCATTTAAAAGCTTGGTGATAAGCAATAAAGATTCATAGCATAATTCACTAGCTAAAAATGGAGTCTTTGAAATATAGGTAATCGAGCCTATTTCTCTATTATTTTCAAAAATAGGCATTGCAATACCATAGGTATCCTCTAGATAGTCTTTACCCGTCACAATATTTTTAGAATAGGTTTGATCACTTTGATCTAAGAATACCTCAACACCCATCTGCATAGCCTGGTATCCAAGTGTTCCCTCTAATTGCTCTATTTTAGGCTCCTTATCGTATACTCTTTCCACCTTATAATGGTATCCTAAATATTTATAATCAAAATATAGGATATAGATTTCATCAATCGAATATTGCTTAGATATTTCTATAGAGGCTCTTCTGAATTCCTCCCTAAATTTAATATCATGATCAATATTAATTAAAGAATCAAAGATTAAGGATAGCTTTTCATAATTTTCTGAAATCGTAACATTCTTAATGGATTTAATATCCTCAATAACCTTTTGGCTTTGAATAGGTACTTCTTCTACCTTAGGGTTTAAAATACCTAATGGGCTATAATTTAAATCCTCTACAATAGCCTTTTTTGTATATACTTCCTCATTCTTATCCTCTATAGTAGGTATTACAATTTCTTCCTTTTTCTTTGTCTTTTTTACAGGCTTTTTCGCCTCTTCCTTTGGATTTAATATACCCTCAAGCTCTTCTATTTTTCTTCTATAATGAAGGACACTAGATGCAGTATTCGTATGAATATATAAATCTAAGGCAGCTTTAGCAAATTCTAGAGATTCTTTAGGGAATTCTTCCGTAATGAATTCCTCGTAATTACTTTCTACAATGGATGCTTTTTTATAATTATCTACCTCTATATAGCATCTTATCATATAGGCTGCAATTAATAGCTTTTTATCTATAGAGGCATCAAATTCCTTAAAGAAGGAATCTCCATCCTGGATGACTCTTATATAATTCTTTCTTATATAAGCAATTTCTATTTTATTTTTAGAAATCTCCTCCTGATGTTGCAAATCTAGCGTTGTCGTATAATAGCTTTCAAGCTTTGGAATCGTTTCTAGATATTTATCGAAATCCTTTTCCATATAATAAATATTTGCTAATTTTTCAAGCGCATAGATTTCTTCTTCATGTGTGATATCATCATCTAAATACTCAGTTAGGGCATGCTTAGCATTTTCATAATCTCCCTTAGCTAAATAAAGCCTTAGGGCATCCTTTATATATTCGTTTGTACGTGAAATAGGCAAAAGCCCCTTCTTAATACGAATATATTTAATTGCCTGATCATAAGCTCCAACATCTAAGGTGATTTCAATAATGGAGGAGGTAAGTGCTATAGCACCCTCCCTATCCATTTTATTTAAATCTGGTACATATTCATATAAAAGCTTTAAAGCCTCGTTATTTTTACCAAGCTCATGTAAAACTAAGCCCTTGTAGGCAATAGCTTGCATATATTCATTTGAAAATTTCGTCTTTTGGCTTACAAAAAGATCTATCTTTTTCACCGAAGACGTAACTTTATCTAATTGTAAGATTTCTGCCAAAGACAACAAAATAATCACCACTTAAATTCAAATTTTTTATAGTTCTTTTCCATAAAATAATAATAGATATAATCATCCTCTATGATGATTCTAAAATCATCCATATATGAACCTGGATTCATTGTAAGTAAATCCTCACTTGGCTTCCAAATAGGAATGTGGGTATGCCCAAAAAGGCATACGGATGCCCCAAGCTCTAAGGCTCTATACATAACTCTATCATAGCCTTCCTTTACATCATAATAATGACCATGGGTAATGAATACCTTTCTTCCAAATAAATCAAGTAATAATTCCTTTGGACCATAATCATCACAGTTTCCTATGACATAATGCACCTTATTTTCCTCTAATATAGGTAAGGATTTACCATAATCCCCACAATGAATGACGCAATCAAACTCGCTAAAATCCTCATCAACTAATTTATTATGACTATCGCTTATAAGTAAAATCCTCATTGATTAGCTCCTTCATTTTTCTTATTGCCCTTGCACGATGGGAAACTGTATTTTTTAATTCTAATGGTACCTCTGCAAATGTTTTACCGAATTCCTCAATGTAAAAATATGGATCATAGCCAAAGCCATTTTCACCCTTTGGTGTATCGATAATTTTACCCTCAACAGTACCTTCTGTAACAAAATATTTTCCATCTGGGTAATAGATACATATAGCACATACATATCTAGCGCTTCTATTTTCAATGCCTTTTAAATTATGAATTAATAATTTATTATTATCCTCATCATTATGGGTTCCTGCATATCTAGCGGAATAAATGCCAGGTGCACCACCAAGTGCATCTACCATTAAGCCTGAATCATCAGATATTGCAATACATCCTAAATCTTTTGATACCTGTTTCGCTTTAATAATGGCATTTTCCTTAAATGTATTACCATCT
>JAFPSY010000171.1:0-4745 GCA_017413585.1 Acholeplasmatales bacterium | reverse complement strand
GCTAGATGCAATAATACAGTCTACTCCTGCAGCCTCTAAAGCCTTTAAATATTCTAAGATTTCATCTGTATCGGCCTCATGCATTACGATATTACAGGTTACATGTATTTTTGCTCCATGCTTATGAGCAAAAATGCAGCCCTCTTTAATATCCTCTATTGTGAAATTCGATGCTCTACTTCTAAGTGAGAATCTAAGTCCACCAATAAATACAGCATTCGCTCCATAAAGGATGGCTACCTTTAGCTTTTCTAAATCTCCTGCAGGAGCTAATAATTCATATTTACTCATAGCTTTAGCTCCTCCTTTTGGTATACAGAATCCTTATAGGCAAAGCCTTTATTCGTATTTAAATTTAATGCATTAAATTCCTTAAGCATTAGATTTCCATTTAAGGCTTCCTTATAAATTTTTAAAACAGAGGCCATAATAGAATCACTTACCTTATAGCTTTCCATAAATCCATAGGCAATATCCTTTAATTCATTTAATTCCTCTAAATAAGAAATCAAATAGGATCTATACATTATCGTTCCATTTATATTTTCTTCTCCAGGAAAATAATCATTTCTTGTTGCTTCCTTAAAATAGACATCACTCTTTGGGTATTCTGTATTGTTTTTTATAGAATATAAAGAAATTAATTTTCTTTTTGAGTAGAACATCAATCTTTCACCAAAAACCTGATAAAAGGCATTTTTTTGTGCTTTTTCATTGATTTTAAGTACATCCTTAAGTGTAATCTCTGATGAAATGCCTAAAGCATGAAAGCCAAAGGCTGCATAGGAATTAAAATCTAAGGAATTTGTAATCATAGTTTTAGGGTCAAAGATGATTTTATCCTCTATATTTAGTTTTATTGCCAAATTACAAACACCTAAATCGGTAACATAAAAGTATTGAACCAAATCCTTATATTTTATTAAATATTCCTTGGCAATATCTATATTCGTAGGTTCATATATTTTATCCATAGATAATACAATATCTATATGATTTCTTTTACAAAAATCAATAGCTAAAGCTAAATCTAAATCCTTATAATTTAAGGAGGTATCCTTATATTCTAATAAGGCCATATCAAGATATGGTGCTAAGCTATTTAATTGTTCCATAGTATATATACTTGTAATGAGCCTCATATATCCTCCTTCGAATGAAAAATCCATGAAATTCATGGATTATTTTTTAATAGTGGAAGCCACCCTTGCCTTTTCCCTTGCCCTTCTTTTGCTTTGGCTGGGAGAAGCCAGAATAATTTCCATTTTTCATTTGTTGAGACATTCTTTTCGCATCCGATTCATCCATATTCTTCATCTGCTTCATTGTCTTTTTCATTTGCTCAAGCATAGTTCTTAGTCGGTTAACCTCTTGAATGGATCTACCAGAACCCTTCGCAATACGATCTCTTCTTTTGAAATCCTTATCGATTAATTCAGGATGTAATCTTTCCTTTTCTGTCATAGAATAGATAATTGCTTCAATCTTATCGAAGGCCTTATCATCTACCTGAGACATTGCCTGCTTCATTTGTCCCATACCCGGTAAGAAGCCTAATAGCTTAGAAATAGAACCCATTCTCTTGATCATTTTAAATTGCTTTAAAAGATCATTATAGTTGAAATTGTTCTTCATCATCTCTTCAGCCATTTGCTGCATTTCTTCTTCGTTGATATTTTCCTGAACGGTATCAATTAGGGTTAATACATCACCCATACCTAGGATACGATCCGCAAGTCGATCTGGGTAGAAGATTTCCATCGCATCAAGCTTTTCACCTGTAGACATAATCTTAATAGGGATACCCGTCATTTCCTTAATCGATAAGGCAGCACCACCACGAGTATCACCATCAAGCTTAGTTAAAATAATACCTGTAATGTCTAAATCCTTATGGAAGGATAAGGCTACATTTACTGCATCCTGACCTGCCATAGCATCTACTGTAAGTAAGATTTCATCTGGAGATGCAATCTCTTTTACATTCTTTAATTCCTGCATTAATTCCTCATTGATTTGAAGTCTACCTGCAGTATCGATAAATACTAAATCACAGCCTTCTTCACGAGCCTTCTTTAAGCCTTCTGTTACAATTTTTTCTGCAGATACCTTAGTACCCATCTCAAATACAGGTACATTAATAGATCTACCTAGGGTAACTAGCTGATCTACTGCAGCTGGTCTATAGATATCGGCTGCAATAAGCATAGGCTTTTTCTTTAGCTTCTTTCTATAGAATAGAGCCATCTTACCTACTGCAGTTGTTTTACCTGCACCCTGTAAACCAACAGCCATAACTACTGTTGTGCCATGCTCCTTAATATTTAAATCCACAGCCTCATCACCTAAGGTCTTCTTTAATTCATCACGAACGACCTTAACGACCTGCTGTCCTGGATTTAAGCCCTTTAGGATATCCTCACCTAGAGCCTTTTCCTTTATTTCTGCTAAGAATTTCTTTACTACCTTGTAGTTAACATCGGCCTCTAGTAAAGATAATCTAACCTCTCTTAGCATATCATCAATATCTTTTTCATCAAGCTTACCCTTACCTGTAAGCCTTCTTAATCCCATTTGTAAACGGGAGCTTAAGCTATCAAATGCCATAATCTACTCCTTTAAAAGGTTCAATATTTCTTCCTTTAATTTAGGTTCTATATCCATTGAACCAATCTTTTTCATCTTTTCAAGAAGATGGATATGATTTTCATAATCCATAAGCGTATTGGACGCTCTTTTAATTTGATCAAATACACCATTTCTAGATATCCCATAATTTTCTGCCATTTCAGATAAGGATAAATCTAAGAAATAATAATCCTCAAAATACGCTCTTTGCTTTTCTGTTAATAGACTACCATAGATGTCATATAAATCTATGATATATACTCTTTTAGCTTCCTCTTCCATATTATTCCTCAAAGAAATCAGCAAATAAGCCATATAGGTATTGCTCGATATCGAAGACCTCTAAATCCTCAACGCCCTCACCAAGTCCAATATATTTAATTGGAATGCCAAGCTCATGACGAATGGCTAAAACAATACCACCCTTAGATGTACCATCAAGCTTTGTTAAAATAACACCTGATACATCGGTAGCCTCCTTAAATGCCTTAGCCTGAGACATACCATTTTGTCCTGTTGTTGCATCAATAACTAATAATGTTTCATGTGGAGCATCAGAAATTTCCTTTTGAATAACTCTTTTCATCTTCGCAAGCTCATTCATTAGATTTACCTTATTTTGAAGTCTACCTGCGGTATCACATAAAAGTAGGTCATATCCTTCTGCCTTAGCCTTCTTTACTGCATCAAACATAACTGCAGATGGATCAGACCCATCAGGCTTCACAACAATATCTACACCTACACGATTTGCCCATACATCTAGCTGTGCAACTGCACCTGCTCTAAAGGTATCTCCTGCAGCGAGTAAAACCTTCTTACCCATCTTTTTATATTGGTATGCTATTTTAGCAATAGATGTTGTTTTACCTACACCATTGACACCAACGAATAATACGACAGATAAGCCCTCCTTCTTTAGGTTTAGGTTCGCATTAACAATTTCACCATTCAAATAGATTTCAAACATTTCATCCATTATCATTTCCTGTAAATCTACAGGATTCGTAATGCCTTTTGTTTTAACCTCGCTCTTAAGCTTATCTATAAAATCAATTACGGTATCTACACCAATATCTGCCATAATGAATATTTCTTCAAGCTGATCAAATAAATCCTCATCGATTTTATTGCTCTTAGATAAAATATCCTTTAGGGTAGATAATGCACCCTCACGGGTTTTATGTAAACCCATTTTATATTTTTCTTTTTTCTTTTTATCTTTTCTTCTAAATAAATCAAAAAAGCCCATAATTTCAACTCCATATTCTATCCCATTATACCATAATTGAGATACAAATTAAAAGAAGAAAAAATAGGCATTGGGCCTATTTTCACTTATATAAAGCATTTTCTTCTTTAATTCTTTTCTTATTATCTAAAAGTATACCAGCGGTTAGCATTAGAAAGGTAAGTGGAATAGCTATAGCTTGGTAAATATTTCCAAGCTTCATGATGGTAGTACCCTCATATTTTGTCTTTAAATTATATTCTCCACTTTCTATATGGATGGATACCAATCCATCGATTTCTTCTGCATCAAATACTTTTACATTACCATATTTATCCTCTAATATAATCTTATATCCAGGATAATAAATTAAAGGAATTTGGATAGTAGAATCACTTTCTATATTTAATTCTAATTCTACTATAGGAGCCTTATGGCTTATTGTATTTATCATACCTGTACCCTCAAGTAAAATAGCTTCTTCCTTTAATTCCTTACCATAGTAGCTTTTATTTGTAATATATTTTTTAACTTTAGGATATAAGGAATTCGAGTAGCTTGATTTATAGGTATCGTTAAAATAATACATATAAGGGAAATACTCTCTACATGCACCAAAGGATGCCCAATCCGTAAAATAGGAATCATCAATTTTATATGTCCATCTTAAAGAATTCGCTTTATCCTTTTCGCTATTATATAATATTTCCTTTTCAGGAATAGCTTCTCCTGTAAATAGTAAGAAGGATGCCCCAACTAAGCCTACGATAGATAAATATTTCTTATTAAAATTCTTTAATATTTCTACAGCAAGTATAGATGAAAATAAGGATAGGAATCCAAATAATCTCCATGGGAATTGAATGCTTCTTAATGGTGATGGAAT
>JAFPSY010000018.1:0-1869 GCA_017413585.1 Acholeplasmatales bacterium | reverse complement strand
GGCATTGGCTATATTATTATTGTACCCAATCCATACAATTTTAAATTGAATGAGGATTATAAAATTTATACATACCAATACGTTCGTGAGGATCAAAATGATTTATATGGCTTTTTAACGGACGAAGAGAAGGAAATGTTCTTAAAGCTTATTAGTGTATCTGGTATTGGCCCTAAGAGTGCTTTGTCGATTTTGGCTGCAGGAAGTGTTGCTGAAATTGTAAAAGCAATTGAGGCTAGAAATGATGCATATTTAAGAAAATTTCCAGGTATTGGTCAAAAGGCTTCCCAGCAGATTATTTTAGATTTAAGAGGAAAGGTATCCTTTAATGAGGATTTACTTTCTAGTGGAAATAATTCTGCACTTGATGATGTTGAAGAAGCACTAATGGCACTTGGCTACGGCAAGAAGGAGCTTACTAAGGTATTATCTAAGCTAGATGCTACAAAAGAGGTTGGAGACCTTATTAAGGATGCATTAAAGCTTTTAGCTAAGTAGGAGGAATTATGAAAGATATGGTAAGAGATGACGAAAGAATCGTCGATCCAAATGAGCATATTACAGATGAGCAATCTGAATTATCCTTGCGTCCACAAATGCTAAAGGAATATATTGGCCAAGAGGAAGCAAAGGAAATGCTTGATGTCTATATTAAGGCTGCCCTAAAGCGTAATGAGGCATTAGACCATTGCTTATTCTATGGACCTCCAGGACTTGGTAAAACAACTCTTGCGCAAATTGTTGCGAATGAGCTTCATGTAAATATGAAGGTCATAAGTGGACCTAGCGTTGAAAGAAGTGGCGATTTAGCTGCAGTTTTATCTACACTTGAGGAAGGAGACGTCTTATTCATTGATGAGATTCACCGTCTTCCAAGATATGTAGAAGAGGTTTTATATTCCGCAATGGAGGATTATGTATTAGATATTATGGTAGGAAAGGATTCTTCAACAAGAAGCATTCGTGTTGACCTTCCTCCATTTACCCTAATTGGTGCGACCACTCGATTTGGTGATTTGTCGGCTCCACTTAGAGACCGCTTTGGTGTTGTATTAAGATTAAATTATTATACTATTCCAGAGCTTCAAACAATCATTGAAAGAACAGCCCAGGTTTTTGGCACAAAAATAGATAAGAACGCTTCTTTAGAGCTTGCAAGAAGAAGCCGTGGTACACCACGTATTGCCAATAGATTATTTAGAAGAGTTAGAGATTTTGCAGATGTAAAGAATAATGGAATTATTTCTCTTGAAATCTGTAAGGAGGCATTACAAAAGCTTGGTATTGATTCTAATGGACTTGATTATACAGATTTTAGATATTTAAGAGCAATTGTTGAAACCTTCCAGGGTGGCCCTGTAGGTGTTGAATCCTTAGCGGCAACTATTTCTGAGGAGGTATCTACAATTGAAGATGTATATGAGCCATATTTATTGCAAGAGGGCTATATTAAAAGATCAAATAGAGGTCGTATTGCAACACAAAAGGCCTATGAGACCTTAGGTATTAAGTATTTTAAGGGGATTTTCGCATGATACTTACAACAGATTATGATTATGATTTACCAGAGGAGCTTATTGCACAAACTCCACTTAAGGATAGATCATCCTCAAGATTAATGGTATTAGATAAAAAAACAAAAACATGGGAGCATAAGCATTTTACAGATATCGTAGATTACCTAGATAGCAATGATGTCCTAGTATTAAATGATACAAAGGTAATTCCTGCAAGATTAATTGGTACAAGAGATACGGGTGGAGTTACTGAGGTATTACTTTTAAAGGATTTAGGAGATAATGTTTGGCAGACTCTTGCAAGACCTCAAAGAAAGGTTCACATCGGTCAAATTGTATCCTTTGGAGATGG
>JAFPSY010000170.1:0-7288 GCA_017413585.1 Acholeplasmatales bacterium | reverse complement strand
TACTCCATAGGCATCATCATCAAAGGTTTCATCAAAGGATAGCTTAAAATGATTTAAGGATGCGATTTGGCCATTTTCTATAATTGGCCATTCTTCCTTTCTTGATGTATTACCCTTTTGACGAATACCTACATCCTCTATTGTCCATGAGAAGGTATTATCATAATTCTTTAAAGTAATCGTTACACTCTTACAATGACGATATAGCTGAGTTTTATTGTGTGTTTCATTATAGTGATCCAAATCATTTTGTAGCTTTAGAAGCTCACTATCTTCCATATCAATAGAAATAGATACCTCGTTACCTAGATTAAATAAATCCTCATAGGTTACAGAATCCTGATTTGGAATTTGTCTTGTTGTAAAATCAGGAGAAAGTAACTCTATATCACTTGAGGTATATTCAGGAATGATTTTATGATCCGTTCCATCTGTTGTTTTCGTTGTAGTTTGTTTTTCTGTTGTAGTTTCAATTGGATTTTCTGTTGTATTTGTTGTTTTAGCTCCACCAATAGAACATGAAGCTAATAATAAGCTTAATGGAATTGCCATAAAAATTCTCTTTTTCATCTCTTATACCTCCAAAATCTTTTTTATTTTAACATTAAATAGAACAAAAGGAAAGAATAAGCTTTAGCTTACTCTTACACTTCCTGTTTTCAAAATAGTATTAATTTCAATAGTAACCTTTGCGGTGTAATATACGTTTTCTAGGGTAAACGCATCTGTATCATACATAATGAGGTTATTATTTTGAATGGACCAGTTGATATACCATGAATCTCCATCATAAATCTTTAGGTACATTTTACTCCTGTAAAGCCTTGGCTCAAAGGTAATCGTATAAACACCATTACCCTCATATGTCATTTTATAATACTTACCCTTCCAGTCATTCATATCACCTGCAATATATAGACTTCCATAATATCCTTCCATACCTAAATTGGTAGGTAAATCTTTCGTTTCCTCTTCTTTTGTAATATCTTCTAATTCAAGATCAAGATCAACCAAGGAAAGCTTTCTATTTATATATTCTTTAAAACTATATTGATTATTATCATCTGTTAAAGAAAAACCAACAGAAAGATATGGAAATGCACAGTCGATATATGCATTATAATTCTTTTTTGCCATAAGATAATACTTCTCAAAGGTAGCACTTAATACCCAATCACTTATAGACAATGCCTTAATATGATTTAAATACATCTCCTTAGAATGATTATTCTTTTCAGCAAGAATTGTCTTTTGATAAACTAAGGAAACCTCATTTTCATAATTTCCCGCTCTTAATGGATTGAATATACCTCTTGTAGATAGAGCGTAAGAATCTGGATTCCAATCCTTTGTTATACCTAAAACTCTATCATTATCAATAGGAATAGTGATGACCTTACCATCCGTTCTTCTAGCATATACCATAGTATTATTCATATTGTTTCTTAAATCATCTGGGTTACCTAAAATCCAGCTTACCGCCTCTGTTTTAGCAAAATATTCCACATCCAAATATTTGGATATATCCTTATAATTTCCCTCGCTTATAGCGACACCACATTTTCTTAATAGAATGTCATCATAGATAGCATCCTTATTCGTTTTTCTATCATAATAAACAAAGTGATCTTTGGCTTCTACACCAATTCTTTCTCCAATCATTTTATCATAGGATAAATCGGCACTCCACATACATTTATATAGATCACCATATTTCGAATTAGGAACGCCAAAGCTTCCATTCTTTTCCTCATCCCATGTACCAAAATTATAGATATTTTTATCGGTTAGATGTCTTTTAATCATAGACTTAG
Source organism: Acholeplasmatales bacterium (assembly GCA_017413585.1). Taxonomy (GTDB): domain Bacteria; phylum Bacillota_I; class Bacilli_A; order Acholeplasmatales; family Anaeroplasmataceae; genus Anaeroplasma. The sequence goes on along the minus strand of JAFPSY010000170.1, from coordinate 5,474 downwards.
TCGCAGGCTCATAAATATAATATACGCCCATTTTATAATCTATATTTTGATCGATTTGCTTAATATTAAATATAGATAATCCCATATATTGGCTGATAAGACCTGAAGCTTGATACATATAGCTTGCGTAAATCTCTCTTAAATGGGTAGAATCATAATTTTTATTCCATCTTAAATCAATACCTGATAAGCCTAAAAACTCTCGATTTATTCTTTCATTATATTCTCTAGTTTTTCCACTCCAATCGACTCTTTCATCCCCATATTCAGCACCATCAAAGGTCTCATCAAAGGATAATTTAAAATGATTTAAGCAGACAATTTTACCATCCGATAAAATTGGAGCTCTTGAGGTATTTCCCTTTTGACGAATACCGACATCCAAAAACTCCCATGTAAATGTGTGATCATAATTTTTTAATGTAATGGTTACCTTTTTACAATGACGATAAATCTCAGGCTTATAATAGGTTTCTTTGTAGGATTCATAATCCTTTTGAAGCTTATTTAATTCAGAATCCTCCATTTCAATAGAAACCGTTATTTGATTTCCTAAATTAAACAAATCAGAATAAGTAACCTCATCCTTGGTATTTCTTTTAGGAACATCAAAATTAGGCTTTTCAATTTCAATTTCTTTATAATCTAAATGAGCAAGCTCTATATCGAGTTCTCCACAGGAGGAAATAGACGTCAAAAAGAATATGAAAAATAGGACAATGAACATTTTTTTAATTCTCATGATAAAACCTCCTTAGATATTTATTTTAGCATATATTTCATCATTAAAAAAGAGGCTGTAAACTATGTTTACAACCTCGCTTATTATAATAATTCTAATTTCTATTACTTAGTCTTAACTTCTTTAACTTCTTTTGGAGCCTTTACCTCTTGTGCTGGTGCTTGTGCCTTATTGATTAGCTTTCCACCTAAATAGCCAGCAAGTAAAGACTTAATATCTAAGCCTGTAGCTTTTTCAAGACCTGCGAAGATCTGAGTACCATTACGAGTAATTTCCTCATTCAATTTAGCAGTATTGCCTTCACCATACATTGTAATAGAATCAATCTGGCTCATTGCAGCTGCCATTGGCTCACTGTATGCCTTAACGATTTCTGGTAATACATTAGAATCTAGGATTAACTGTAATGTTGCAGCCTCACCATACTGCTTCATAGCCTCTGCCTTAGCTAAGATTGCATCAGCCTCAGCCTTACCCTTAGCCTCAATACCTGCAGCCTCATCTAATGCAGCCTGCTTCTTAGCCTCTGCTTCATACTTTAATGCCTCAGCAGACTTCTCTCTTGCAACCTTTTCAGCATCAGCTCTAATCTTCTGCATTTCAGCTTCCTGCTCAAGCTCATACTTCTTAGCTTCTGCAGCCTTCTGACGTGCGAATAGGTCAGCCTGTGCAGCCTGCTCCTTAGCATACTTTTCAGCATCTGCCTGCTTGTTGATTGTAGCCTGTAGCTTTCTTTCCTGTAATTCTACTTCCTTTTGTCCTAATTCAACCTCACGCTCTCTCTTTGCGATATCCGCATTGATCTTAGCGATATTGATTTCCTGCTGTCTCTTTTGCTCCTCAATTGCATATGCAGCATCTGCAGTAGCCTTTGCAGTATCTGTCTTTTGCTTTAATTCAGACTGCTTTAAGCTTAATTCTGTATTCTGCTGAATAATCTTTTGATTAGCTTCAACACGAGAACGGTTAGCTGCTTCTTCAGCTAAAGACTTAGCGATAGTAACATCTCTTTCAGCGTTTGCCTTAGCAATAGCTGCATCCTTAGAAATCTGAGAAATATTATCGATACCTAAATTCTCAATTACATGATTGTCATCAGAGAAGGATTGAATGTTGAAGTTAACAACCTCAATACCCATCTTAGCCATGTCAGGAACAACATTTTCCTTAACAGAAGTTGCAACACCCTGACGATCCTGAACTAGCTTCTTGATATCAACTGTACCAATGATTTCACGCATGTTACCCTGTAAAACCTGCTGAACCTGCTTAATTAATTCAGATTCCTTCATGTTTAAGATAGATTCTGCTGCTCTAGCTAATAATGCTGGATCAGATGAAATCTTAAGGTTTGCAACACCATCAACACGGATATTAATGAAGTTAGATGTAGGAATAGCCTCATCAGTCTTAATATCAACCTGGAAAACTCTTAAGGAAAGTCTATCTAATCTTTGGAAGAAAGGTAAACGATATCCAGCCTTACCAATTAAGATTTTCTTCTTTCCAGCACCAGAAATGATGATTGCGGTGTCAGGTGCAGCCTTAACATAGCCGCATGCAAAAAATACGATTAATAAAATCACTAAAACGGATAATCCGATTACAAGGCCTACAACAGCTCCTGTATCCATTAAAAACATTAATGCATTCATAAATTATACCCCTCCTTAAATGCAATTATTTTTGTAAAATGAATCCCTCTCCCATGTCATATTCTCAAAAAAAAGACCTATGACACAGCTTGCATCATAAGTCTCAAAATTTCAATGTGCCCGGATAAATTCTTATCGTTCTGACGAGTCAACATCCCAGATAAATCTGGCTTTTTACTCCCTTATTGATAAAGGTTTATTCATTTACAACATTATTATCGTACACAAAAATCAAGTTGTCAATAAAAATCGTACCAACAAAGTACGATTTTTTATAACTCGGTTATTCTAGTGTAGAAAGAATGATTGCCTCATCCTTTATTGCATCATATCCTATTTCACATTTTCCTCTTACATAGGAATGGCTTTGTAATATTTTTGGCACCTTAAAGAATCCTATTCTTTTACTGTTTGTAAAAATGATGGGACTTTTAAAAATCCTCTCTTCATTATCGATTTTCATTTTTATAGCTTGCGAATGAAAGGTATTCTTTGGTGCTGTTTGCCAAAGCTTATAATCATATTCCAATTCTCTTTTTTCAATAATAGAAAATCTAGGCGCTTTATAATACTTTATTTTCTTATATTCCTTAATCATTATAACTATAAGATATATATCTAAGGATACTAAGCCTAAGGATGTTGCTATACATACCACAATAAACGTATAAAAGAATGCACTTGCAAAATTCTTATTTTCAATTTCAAGCAATCCATTTCTTATCCACTCTAAGTGATATATAGATTCTAAAATGAAAAAATATAAAAGTGCTAAGCCTATAATAGTTAGGATAAAATGAAATAAGCTTCTTTTAATTTTAAAGAACGCAAATTCTGTAATAGAATTTATACTTCTTATTTCCATATATTATCCTTTATAATCTAGTATTAGCTTTTTAAATGCAGGAAGAGACCTTTCAATCATTTTTGGATCCTGGCAATATGCAATTCTTACATAGCCCTTCATTCCAAAGGAATCGGATGGAACTAACAATAATTCAAATTTCTTTGCATGCTCTGCAAATTGATTTGCATCCTCCTCTAGTGCCTTAACCCACAAATAGAATGCGCCATCCGGGAAGGCAATTTCATAGCCATATTCCGTTAATGCCTTATATAATACATCTCTATTCTTCTTATATACACTTAAATCAGATGTATATCCTAAAATAGATGGAATCATATATTGGAATAATGCAGGTGCACATACAAAGCCTAAGCTTCTACCAGCTCCAGCGATAGCCTTATAAACGGTAATAGCATCAAAACACTTTTCTCCAACTAAAATATAACCAATTCTTTCACCAGGCAAAGAAATCGATTTTGAGAAGGAATAGCATACAATCGTATTATTATAATATTTCGTTACATAAGGCACAACAGTGTCCTTATCATATACTAATTCTCTATAAGGCTCATCAGAAATTATAAAAATTTCATGCTTGAATTCCTCTTGCTTCTTATTTAATAAATTCGCTAATCTTACAATCGTATCCTCTTTAAATACAACACCTGTAGGATTGTTTGGTGAATTGATAATAATTCCCTTTGTTTTTTTGGATATTGCATTTTCAAGTGCTTCAAAATCAATTTGGAAATCCTTTGTATTGCAAGGTACTACCTTAAGTACTCCACCGGCCTTTTCACAGAATACTCTATATTCAGGGAAGAATGGAGCGAGTGCTATAATTTCTTCTCCTTCATTTAATATAGCATTCATGGTAATGGTTAAGGAAGCTGCAGCACCACAGGTCATATAAATAAGCTCAGGCTTTTCCGATACACCATAGGTTTTATTGATGTAATCTGCAATAGCTCTTCTCACATTTAAATCACCTACACCAGAGGTATAGCCATGTAAGGAGGTTGCCTCCTTTTCCTTTAATAGCTTTATTAATGTTTCATTAACTATAGCTGGAGATGGAATGGATGGATTACCAATAGAGTAATCAAATACATTTTCTTCTCCGACGATTTCCTTTCTTTTTTTACCATATTCAAATAATTCTCTTATTGCACTACCTGTATTACCAAGTAGGAAGCTTTTTTCATTAATCATTTTATCCCTCCAAAAACAATTTAGTCTATTGTACCACAAAAAATCATTTTTTGTCTAAAGCATTTAAAAACATCTGTAAAATTGGTAACATTATATCTAAATTTGGACTAGAATATCTCTTATGATCGATTGTTTTATAGAATTCTTTCTTATCCTCATCACTTAAACTACCCTTTTCATGCTCTAATAGATTGAGCATAGATTCTACCTCATGACGGTAAGATATGGCATCTATAGATAACAAGATATCATTATGGTCCCCATGAAGCCCCATACCCTGGTAAAAGGTAACATTTGGGTTTTTAATTTCACCCTTTTTAGAAAATATACTTTGCGTATAGTAATTGATTACCTTATCGCTAATTCCATGAGCAATATAAATAGGTGCATTCGTACTATTAATACCTTTAATTGCATCATAATCTACATAGCTTTTAAATAGATATCTTTGGTATACAACAATATAAGGCTTGGTTAAATAATGCATCTTACCGGCATATTCCTTAGCCTTATCATTAATAATCGTATGACCATCGACCATACTAGATACTGCAGCACAGGCTTTTATATCCTTATGTAAGGCAAGGCTTGCAAGACAAGCATATCCACCCCAGGAATGGCCAAACAAAAATAGTGGTAATCCCTTAGTATTTAATTTTTCCTTCACAAATTTTATAGCTATATCTAAATCCACAAGGGACTCACATGCGCCTACTGTGGAATCTCCTTCTGAGGAATAGGTTCCCTTATAATCAAAGGAAAATACATTAAAGGTATGGTCATAGAAAAATTTTTGAATCGGAATATAATCATCTGCCCCACTATGAAGCCCATGAGCCGTAATCACAATGCCTAATGGATTTTCACATTCGTAATAATATCCTTGAAGCTTAATACTTTTATCATAAAAGGATATTTCTCTTCTTTTTAATTCATTCTCCACCCTAGAATAGCAATAAAGACCAGGATATAAGCTATAATCTGGTCTTTCATATCTTGAGAAGGCCTTGTCATAAAT
>JAFPSY010000169.1:0-2611 GCA_017413585.1 Acholeplasmatales bacterium | reverse complement strand
TCAAGGTACATATGGGAGTACCATACCAAATTGAGGCTAAGGATTGCTACTTAGATAATGAAAGATTAAGACTAAAGGTTGAAGTTAAAGATTCTATAAACCATCCTGAATGGATGTGTTCCGATGGTTCCATTGAAATGGAATTAACCATGTCTAAAGAAATTACCTATAATGTAGGCTATGGCGCATCTGGGCTTTTCCGTTGTTTAAAGGCCTATGAAATGTATTGGCATGCAGAAGGAATTAAAACGAAATATTTTGGTACCATTATTTATAATGGTGAGGTCTATGATGTTATACCAGATAAATCCTATGGATATCAGGATAAAAACTGGGGCTCCAATTTCACAACCCCTTGGGTATGGCTATCCTCCAACTGTCTAAAGAGTAATATTACAGGAAATGTACTTTCCAATAGTGCCTTTGAAATTGGTGGTGGAAAGCCAAAGGTCTTTGGCATTTCCTTAGATAGAAAGCTTTTGGGCTGTATGTATTATGAAGGAAAAGAGATGGAATTTAATTTCTCTAAATTCTGGACAGGCTCTAAGACAAGCTTTAGTTGTGGAATAGAAGATGGCTATATGAAATGGCATGTCCTACAGTCTACAAAGAAATATATTATGGAATCTGAAATAAAGTGTAAGCTTGATGAAATGCTACTGGTTAATTATGAGGATCCAAATGGAGATAAGCGTCATAATAATCTATATAATGGTGGTACAGGTACTGGTAATATAAAAATATATGAAAAGCGTGGCAAGAATAAGATATTAATCGATGATATAGAAGCTTCTCATATTGGATGTGAATATGGAGAATTTGACAAATAAATTGGTTTCTTAGTGAAACCATTTTATTTTGTGGTAAAATATCTATATGAGATTAGAATATATAGTAGAAAATGACAATATCCGTCTATCGGAGGAGCTTAAGCTTCATACAACGAAAAAATTATATAGAAGTATAAAATCGAAAAATCTTAAGATATATGTAAATGGTATAGAAACAAAAACCTATCTTATGGTAAAAAAAGGAGATATTATCACCATAGATTACGATAATGAAAAGGAAATTGAATGGCCACTTTATGAATCTAGCTTAGATATATATTATGAGGATTCTAATTATTTAATTGTGAATAAAAGAGCACATTTATTATCTATTCCAACAAAGGGGGAGCCTAAGAGTATATATCAAGAGGTTTTATATTACCTAAAGAATAAGAATGAGCCATTAACGATATCCCTATTGAATCGATTAGATAAGGAAACATCAGGGCTTATGATGATTGCGAAGAACAGGATTGCCGCTAATTTAATGCAGCCAACGCATGAAAAAATGGAAAGATTTTATATTTGTAAAACCCATGGGTTATGGGATATTAAGGAAGGTATTATTGATAATTATATCGAAAAGGATATAAATTCCAATAAAAGATTTATATCTACTACAGGTAAAAGAGCGATATCCTATTATAAGGTAATTAAGGAAATCGATGGAAATTCTTACCTCATGTTCCATTTAAAAACAGGTAGAACACATCAAATAAGGTTACATACTTCCTATATGAAGCATCCCATATTTGGAGATACTATGTATGGAATAGAGGATGGTAGTACCACAATGGCTCTTTCTAGCTATAAAATAAAATTCCATCATCCATATTTAAATAAAGATATAGAAATAGAATTAAAAGGAGAATTCGAATGGGAAAAATAGAAACAATAAAATTCACAGGTGAAAATGGAAAAGAAATGACCTTTGAAATCATCGCGGATTTAACCTATGAGGATTATAATTATTTAATCCTAAGGCCATTAAAAAAGTACGATGATTTAGAGCCAGATCAGGCAATTGTCTTTCGAGTAGAATCCACAGTCGATGGAGATACCTATATCATCGAAGAAAATGATGAGATCATCGATGCAATAGAAGAGATTTATAATTCCGAACTATAAAGACCGAAAAGGTCTTTTTTTTATGCTTTATAACAAAACCAAATTTTCGTTTTTAAACTTTTTCGTGAAAATAACGAAATTATTGAAATAAAATGATGACATTTTTTTCATTTTGATATACAATTAGAATGGTTTTGTAGAGAAAAAGGAGAAATCTTTACGCAAGGAGGACAATTTTAATGAGAGAATATCTTAAGCCTATAATGGCAGAAGAGGAGCTTGAACTTAAAGATTGTATTGCTGTATCGAATGGTGGTAATACTACGGATGGTGAAAGTGGAGCACTAGAGGATATCATGGGAGGAATTTTATCATGAAGAAGGTATTATATCTAACCTTAGGTATCTTTTTATCTTTGTTTGTATTTTTAATATCCTTTGGCAGTACAAAGGTATTTGCAGATAATGAAATTACCTGCACCCTAGAGCAGCAGGAAAATGACACTTTAGGTAGTGAAACAAAAATAAGATATATTGCAACAATAGAAAATTTATATGATTTAGATGATGTTTCAAAAATCGTATTTCATTTCTATTTATATAAATATAATAGTGAAGGATCCTATTCTAAGGATGGTACATTTACTACAACTAAGGTATATGAAAGTGTATCTGGAACAAATGGTAAGGCTAAGGTAGATAATACCTATTATG
>JAFPSY010000168.1:0-13344 GCA_017413585.1 Acholeplasmatales bacterium | reverse complement strand
ATTTATAACTTCAACATTGTAGCTAACAACACTCATATTATCCCTTCCTCAAATCTTCATTTCCTTGATTTATAATATATTCTTTAATATTATCCATATATTTTTGCTAGGTCAAAATCTAACATTACTTTTTTTACCACGGATAATATAAATCATTGATTCGATTGTTTCATTATTTAATTCGGGTATTATTAATTCTTTTTCTACCATATTTATCCTAGTATAATTCAATTATGTTCTATTTTCTTCATTTGTTTAAAAATATGTCTTATGTGTTTATTACATATTTATTATACTATGTATTTTTTATATATTCAAGAATAATATGTTCATTTTACTAAAAATGATTGAAAAAGAGCCTAACTCGTAAATCAATTAACGAGTGTGCGGCTCTAGTTCATCAAAAGACATTACAAAATATATATAAAGGAGTTTTTAATTATGGCATTTAATATGAAAAGAAAAAAGTGTACCGGAGTACACTTTTAGAATATACGATTATCGTCTTAATCCGTGACAGAATTTGAACTTCTTACCAGATCCACATGGACATGGTGCATTAGGACCTACATTGACAAATTTAGCATTTGGATTTGCTTCTTTTCTTACTGGCTGCTTACTATTTACAGTAGATAAGTCCTGATTTGTTCTTAAGCCCTTTAGCTCATCCTTTGGCTCTTCAACCTTTCTTGTTACACGAATTCTTGCATGCATTGCAGAAATTAGGATTTCCTCATTCATCTTAGCATTTAATCTCTTGAAACGCTCATATCCTTCACTTTGATATAGCTCAAGTGGATTTGTTTGAGCATATTGCTGTAGATAAATACCCTGACGGAAGCCTTGCATATCATCGATATGCTCTCTCCAGTTTCTATCTAGAATTGGAAGAATGATTCTCTTAATAAATAGCATAATCTGCTTATCTAAAATAGCTGGGTCTTCCTTTTGTACCTCTTCTGGAATGAATTCCTTAAGATCAGCTTTAATCTTTTCTAATCGGTCATCGAATTCCTTTACACATGCATCATAGATATAATTAATGATATCGGTATCCTCATCATATCCCTTAATTACATTTACATCTAGTAGAGGTGCACCAAACATTCTTTCATTGAATGTCTTTGTAAGCTTCTCATCATCAAATTCAGCCTCAGATTCCATGAACTGATTTACCTTATTTGTGATGGCAGATTTCATAATTTGCTTTAATAATTCTACTAGGTTTTCAGCCTTAACTACCTGCTGACGCTCAGCGTAGAAGGTTTCTCTTTGACGACGTACAACATCGTCATATTTTAATACGTTCTTACGTGAATCGTAGTTTAAGCCCTCAATCTTTGTTTGAGCCATAGTAACCATCTTTACTAGCATCTTAGATTCGATTGGCTTTGTTTCATCATCATCGTTCATCATACGAACAATAGATGCAAGTCTTGCCTTAAATGCATCTCCACCGAATCTTTGCATAAGCTCATCCTCGCAGGAAATGAAGAAGCAAGAATAGCCTGGGTCACCCTGACGACCAGATCTACCTCTTAGCTGGTTATCGATACGACGAGATTCGAATCTTTCCGTACCAAGTACAGCCAATCCTCCAAGCTCCTTTACGCCCTCACCAAGCTTAATATCGGTACCACGTCCAGCCATGTTTGTAGAAATCGTAATCGCACCAAGCTCACCTGCATGAGCGATGATTTCTGCTTCTCTTGCATGGTTTTTCGCATTTAATACCTCATGGGCAAGGTTTTCCTTAACAAGCATTTTATGAACTAATTCTGATGTTTCAACGTTTGCAGTACCAACTAGTATTGGCTGTCCCTTTGCATGACGCTCCTTAATATCCTCAACTAACGCATTGAATTTATATTCAGGAGTTAAGAATAATTTATCTGGTGCATCAATTCTGATTACTGGACGGTTTGTTGGAACCTCAACAACATACATGTTGTAAATATCTCTAAATTCCTCTTCCTCTGTCTTTGCAGTACCGGTCATACCAGATAGCTTCTTATACATACGGAAGAAATTCTGGTAAGTAATGGTTGCAACTGTAATGGTTTCCTTCTTGATTTCAACGCCTTCCTTAGCCTCAAGTGCCTGGTGTAAGCCTTCACTAAATTGTCTTCCCTTTAGGATACGACCTGTAGACTGGTCAACAATTAAAACCTCACTGGTTTCTCTATCTACAACATATTCCTTGCCATCTGAGAAGATATATACAGCCTTTAGGGCATTGTTGATTCTATGAACTAAAGTATTGTTTTCGATATCATATAGATTTTCAACATGGAAGAATCTTTCTGCCTTATCAACACCACTATTTGTTAATACAATGCTTCTAGATTCAATATCGATTTCATAATCCTCTTCCTTTAAAGCCTTAACAAAAGAATCAGCCTTTTCATATAATCCGCCATCATCCTTTTGTGGACCAGAAATAATAAGAGGTGTTCTTGCATCATCAATTAAAATGGAGTCAACCTCATCGATGATACAGAAGTTCAAGCCCTTAAGCTGAGTTACATCCTCCCAGTTTGGAACCATATTATCTCTTAGGTAGTCAAAGCCAAGCTCAGAGTTTGTTGTATAAACGATATCGCAATTATATACATCTCTTTTTTGCTGACGGTCTAATTCTCTTAAATTTAATCCAACGGTTAAGCCTAAGAAACGATAAATATCACCAATGACACCCTCAGTTTCTCTTCCTGCTAGGTATTCGTTAACGGTAACGATATGAACTCCTTCTCCAGTTAAAGCATTTAAATATGCAGGGAATACTCCGGTTAATGTTTTACCTTCACCAGTTTTCATTTCTGCAATGTTACCACCATGAATGGCTGCAGCACCAATTAGCTGTACCTCATAAGCCTTCATGCCTGTAACTCTATAGGCAGCCTCACGCACTACAGCATATGCCTCAACAAGTAAGTCATCTAGTGTCTTTCCTTGCTTTAATAATTCCTTAAAATAAGGTGTTTTTGCTTTAAGCTCATCATCGGAAAGCTTTTGCATTTCACCATCAAGTGCTAAGATCTTTTTTGCAAGCTTAGCACATCTTTTCATTTCATTATAACCAGAATCAAAAATCTTTAGTCCCATAATACAAAACTCCAAAATCGAATAATTTTGGAAATTCCTCTCTAAAATATCACTTTTATATAATACTATAAAAAATGTCAATTTTCAATAAAAACCAATAAATCACACAAACTTATATTTATATAATAAATATTCATAAGAAAAAGCCCTAGGGTACCCTAGAGCTTATACCTTAACTTCCGTTATTTTGCTTCAGTTTCAAGAATTGCATAATCGCCATCTGCTCTTAAGTAGATAACGTTAGTCTTTCTTGTTTCCTTATCTAAGTAAACGAAGAAATCATGACCTAATAATTCCATTTGATCTAATGCCTCTTCAGCTGTCATAGGCTCTAGGTCTAAATGCTTCTCTCTTGAAATTTTTGGTTCTTCAGCAGCCTCATCAACTACAGAGGCATTCTTAATGCCAGGCTTTCCTAGCTTGTCCTTAACCTTATCATTGTAACGGCGAACCTGCTTCATTAGCTTGTCGATTGAGCCGTCGATTGCTGCATAAAGATCAGCTTCAGTAACTTCAGCACGAAGTATGATATTCTTGGAAGGAATTGTAACCTCAACCTTATGGTATGTCTTATACACCTTACAAACAACTCTTGCAGTTACATCCTCATAATCAGGAAGCATATCCTTAAGCTTTGCAAGCTTCTTTGCTGCATACTCCTTGTTTGCATCACTTGGTGAAAAGCCATTCTTTCCTACAACTTCTACCTTCATATATATCACTCCTTTTCTTGGTACTTTTATTATAGCATTTAATAAAAACGTTTTCAATATATGGGGTTTTATTTTATTAGAGAAAAGCATAATATGATGATATCACTTCTTACTAATTTTGATATAGCATCCATTACCTCTAAGGTATCATCATTTGATAAATCCACGTGATTAAAAAAGAATAGCTCATAGCCTACTCTTTTATAATTTGCAATAAAGATTTTCGTATATTCATGAATAAATGCATTAAAGTCAATATAATATCTCTTTTTAAACATAGGTATGATAATACAATTATATTTATCTAATTGACAAGTCAAAAAGGATAAATCTATAGGATATTTTTTATAGCATTTATTACAAATATAAACCTCCTTCATATTAAACAAATCAAATAAGCCTCTTTTCATATAGAATGCTTCACCACATATTTTACATGTCATCTTATCGCCTCCATATAATAAATAGACAAAAAAGGCGAATTTTTTTCGAATTCGCCTAAAAATTATTAAAATTATTACTTTAATAAAGTCTTTAGTTCATCAACCTTATCTAAATGCTCCCAAGGAAGATCAATATCGGTTCTACCAAAATGACCATAGGCAGCTGTTTGCTTATAGATAGGACGCTTTAAATCAAGAGTACGAATAATACCCTTTGGAGTTAAATTGAAAATCTCTAAAATCTTGTTTTGGATTAATTCCTCATCAACCTTTGCAGTACCGAAGGTATCTACTAAAACAGAGGTTGGCTCTGCAACACCAATGGCATAGGATAATTGAATTTGACACTTATCACATAATCCTGCAGCTACTACATTCTTAGCAATATATCTTGCCATATAGGATGCACTTCTATCTACCTTAGATGGGTCCTTACCACTAAATGCTCCACCACCATGGCAGGCAGCTCCACCATAGGTATCAACAATAATTTTTCTACCAGTTAAGCCTGAATCACCTGCAGGTCCACCAATGACGAATCTACCAGTTGGGTTGAATAAGAATTTTGTATCTTTATCTACTAAATCAGAAGGAATTACCTCATCGACAACATATTTCTTTATATCCTTTGCAAGCTTTGAAAGCTCTACTTCTGGGGAATGCTGTGTTGAAATTAATACAGTATCAATTCTTAGGATATTTCCATTATCATCATATTCAACAGTAACCTGGCTCTTTCCATCTGGTCTTAAATAAGAAAGAGTACCATTCTTTCTAACCTCAGCTAGTTTATGGCATAGCTTGTGAGCAAGTGTAATCGCAAGTGGCATATATTCTTCTGTTTCCTTGCAGGCATAACCAAACATAATACCCTGGTCTCCTGCACCCTGCTCATGGTCAGATGATTCATCAACACCCATTGCGATATCTGGGGATTGTGGGTCTATTGCAGTTAAAACGGCTAGATTATCGGCATCAAAGCCATATTTTCCTCTGACATAACCAATTTCAGTTACAGTATCTCTTACAATCTTTTGTACATCAACATAATGGTTTGTGGTGATTTCACCAAATACCATTACCATACCTGTTGTACAAATGGTTTCACATGCAACTCTACCATTAGGGTCATTCTTTAAAATATCATCTAGTATTGCATCACTAATTTGGTCTGCAATTTTATCTGGATGTCCTTCTGTAACACTTTCAGATGTAAAAAATCTTTTCATTATAAATTCTCCTTTAATGCTTGGGCAAGCTGATCTGCACAGCTTGTAGGTCTAGACCCACAAGTATTGCCCTCTAATATTTCAATTACCTTTTCAGCCTTCATTCCTTCAACAAGCTTTCCAATGGCCTTTAAATTACCATTGCATCCACCTAAAAAGGATACATTATGTACAAATCCATTATCATCAATATCAAAATGGATTTGGCGGGAGCAAACTCCCTTTGTCTTATACTCGTATTCCATACTATCTCCTACATTTCATCAAATATTTTTTCAAAATCCGAAGAATATCTTGTGAAACGGTCATATACCATTGGATCAAAATAAATCTTGAAGGATTTTTCCATATAAGCTATTGTGTTTTTATGATTATATGCTTTCTTATAAGGCTTAACGCTTCTCATAGAAACATATAAATCGCAAATTAAAATAATTTCAGATTCAAGCTCATTTTGAATCTCTCTTTCATGACGAATGAAAGTATCATCGTCAGAACCCTCAAAGGTTGCTCTTAGGATATCTTCTCCCTTTCTTTTTAGCTGAAGCCTTGAGATGAGCTTACTACCTAATTCTGTTTGCTCACGTATCGCTAAAAACTTTTCCTCATCCGATTGAATATTTTGGAAGGAAAAATCTACCTTTTTATCGATATGAAGCCTAGAATAATTTACAACCTCATCACACTTTTCAGGGGATAAGGATAAAAGGGAGGAAAGCTTTTTAACCATTATAGCTAAAATATCCGCTTCCTTTTTTTCTTCTTCTGTAATCTTTTCGCTAGATAATGTAACATCAAAGATTTGCGTAACTACATTCGTGTAATCATCCTGAACCTTTCTTCTTTTTGCAAGCTCCTTTTTACGCTCATCCTGCATATAATTCGACATAGATACATAAATATATAAAATAAGCATAAATCCTACAAGAAGGATGGTTCTAATTAAAATATCTCTAAATTCTGTACCACTAAAAACTCTTTTAATACCTTCCCAGATATTAGAATTACCAGCTACCTCAAGCATAGAATAGGTAATGGTAAAATGTAATATCGTTACAATGACAACAACCCAAACGAACATATTCTTAAGCATTTTCTTATTTTGATAGAATGCGGCAATCAGCAAGGCTATATAAATTAAAATGTAACCTGCTTCAGATAAATAATGCTCACCTTGAATGTTTTCGACCTCACCATATTTTAATTTAACATAAACTAAAATAGAGGATAACAGCATATAGAATGCGGCCAAATACATTGCCATGGTTTGGCTTAAATTATCCTCAGGTCCTGTCTTTATTAGCCTACCTAAAAAGTAGTTTACTAAGGCCGTAACGGGGAATAATAATACAGTTAATAGCCAATTGGAGGAATTCGTTGGATCTCCAATGGATATAATCATGAAAATTAAGGTATAAATCATGTTGATGACAAAGATAATATTTTTAATTACAATATTCTTTCTATATTGCACCATCTTATCATCTGTAATATCAATACCATTTTCAAATCCGAAATATTTTTGATAGAAGGTGTTGTTTCGGATTTTATTCTGTATTTTTGTTTTTAAGTTTTTCAGTTTTTTAAAAGCCAAAACATATCACCTCGCTTACAAATTTTATCATAAATTAGATAATTATTCACTAAGAATAATATCACCTAGGACAAAAATCTTTTGTCCATTAGAAAAATCTATACCCTTGGTAATCTTTTTTCCTGGCATTAGGACTAAATCTAGGGAAATCGCACTATCTAAGGTCTTAAGGGTAATTCCCTTTTTGATATTTAATACAGTACCTGGGGCTTCATTCCCTAAATGTTTGACCTCATGAGCTTTAAATACCTTAAGCTTTGTATCATGAACCTTCAAATAGGCACCTGGCTCATCCGCAAGGCCTCGAATTTGATTAATGATTTCCTTTGAGGCTTTATTTAATTTGATTTCTTCCTCTTCTACAGAAATATTAGCGGAATAGGTAGCTTTCGTATCATCCTGAGGAATACCTAAATTCTTACCATTATAAATATCTGGTAGGCTATTCAATAATAAATCTCTACCCATAATAGATAATTTATCAAATAGAATCGATGCCGTATCGCTATCCTCTATTTTATATTCTTCCATACTATAGATTTTACCACCATCTAGCTTTTTAGCCATTTCCATAATGGTAACACCAGTTATGCTATCGCCTTCCATAAGGCATCTTTGAATTGGGGCACCACCTCTATGCTTCGGTAGCAAAGATCCATGAACATTCACCTTAACCTTAAATAAATTTAAAATTTTAGATGGAATATACTGTCCATAGGCAGCGGTAATTAAGGTATCCGCATGAAGAGCTTCTATTTCCTCGAAGATATCCTTAATGGATTCAGGCTGAATTAGGGGTAGTCCTAATTCCTTAGCCATGCTTGCAACTGGAGTATCTAAAAATACTCCCTTCTTCTTTACTCTATTGGGCTGTGAAATCACAAGTGCGATTTCATAATGCTCATGTAATCCTTTCAATATAGGTACAGCAAAGCTTGGGGTTCCTAAAAATACAATTTTCATATAATCACTTCCTTGTTATCGATAAGGTTATGTCCTTATCGTTTTGATATAATGGATAAATATAGCTGATTTTATCTAAAACAGCATCATCCGCAGCTTGAACTTGAATTGTATAATGATACAAATCCTTTTTTTTGAAAATAAAGGCTTCGGTTGGACCTAAGATAATAGAGGATTTCGATACCTCTCTTAAGGCGTTTGCGATATGAAATGCCTCAGCCTTTACCTTAGCAATATTCTTACCTATAACTTCAATTTCAATGGATTCAGAAAATGGAGGCATGAGGGCTGCCTTACGGAATAATATTTCCTTTTTATAGAAGCCCTCATAATCATGATTCTTAGCCGCTTGAATGACATAATTTGATGGATCATAGGTTTGAATAATAACCTTACCATCCCTCTTGGCTCTTCCCGCTCTACCTGCAACCTGCTCAAGCAAATTGAAGGCAACCTGGTTCGCATCGAAGGTTGGGTAGTGAAGTGCAATATCGGCGTTTGCAACACCAACTAGCGTTACATTTTCAAAATCTAAGCCCTTAGTTACCATTTGCGTACCAACTAAAATATCGGCTTCATGATTCTTAAATTTGTGATAGCTTTCCTCATAATCACTCATTTTTGTAATACAATCTGTATCAAGCCTTAATACTCTTGCTTCAGGTAAGATTTTTCTTACTGCCTCCTCAAGCTTTTCTGTACCACTACCTACATACCTGATTTTATCTGAGCCACATTTATTACATTTAGAAACATTTACCATCTGGTATCCACAGTAATGGCATTTTAGGGTATTCGTTTTCCCATGGTAGGTTAAGGATACATCGCAGTGAGGGCACTTAATAACCTCACCACAGCTTCTACACTGTACGAAGGAGGAATAGCCTCTTCGGTTTAGAAATAGAATGGATTGCTCCTTATTTTGGTAGCATTCAATTAAGGCATTTTTAAGCTCATAGGATATAGGTGTTCTATTTCCATTTTTAAGCTCTTCTCTTAAATCGACGATAGATACCTTTGGTAATGGCTTTAAATTTGCACGAAGAGGTAAGGATAGTAGAATGTATTCTCCTTCTAAAGCCTTATAATAGTCCTCTGCATTCGGAGTTGCACTACCTAAAACCAAAGGACAATTATAGGTCTTAGCTCTAATTTTCGCAAGATCGATTGCATTATATTTTGGATTATTCGATTGCTTATAGCTTGCCTCATGGCATTCATCTACAATGACGATACCTAAATCCTTTATAGGAGCAAAAATAGCACTTCTTGCACCTACTACGATTTTAACATCACCATTTAAAATTCTTTTCCATTCATCATATTTTTCAGAAATAGTTAATCTTGAATGTAATACAGCGATAGATTCCTTAAATCTTGCATAAAACTGTGCCGTAATTTGTGGAGTTAAGCTTATTTCAGGAACGAGCATTAAGGCTTTTTTACCTAAGCTAATGGCATCCTTAATCCACCTCATATATAATTCCGTTTTACCAGAGCCTGTAACACCATGAAGAAGATATACCTTATTCTCATTTAGCTTTAAGGAAGCATAAATATTTTTTTGCATATCATTTAAGGAAACATCCTTATCCTTATAATTCTTTACATCCTCTTCTGCCTCGGCTTCAAGCTTATATAAGCTTATAAAGCCATTCTTTTCTAGCGTATCGATCACACTTTTCGAATACCCACATTCATTCACAAGATAGGATAATTCTAAATCCTGATTCGCTTCCTCTAAATAATTAAGTAAATCTATACCCTTTTTTGAAGAAGGCCTTTGATTTAATAAATTATTATGGATATAGGTAATATATTTATCTTTCCTTACTCTTTTAATTCTCGTATCGATAACTAAATTACCTAATTTTATTTCTTTAAATAAAATAGGCTCTAAATCCTTAGGTATTCTACTTAAGGATACCTCCTTTTTTAGCTTAAAATGATTTTTTAAGGAATCATCTAAGCTATCAGTTACCCATTTAACGATCTTTTCATATTTCATTCTTAAGGCTTGTGGAATCATGGCATCTAGGCTTGTAGAATAAAAGGAAAAATCATGAATAGATATATATTTTGCCATTTCCATGAATTCTTCATTTAATATAGGCTTATAATCAATTAAATCCGATATTTCCTTTAATTCCCTTACAACGTCTGTTGTATCCTTTATGTTTAATACATAGCCCATTCTTTTTTGCTTACCAAAGGGTACATATACTCTAGAGCCTATAGCTATAATACCCTCTAAATAGGATGGTATTATGTAATCGAAGCTACGATTTACCTGTTTATTTTTTATATCAATGATAACCTCTGCATACATAATATCACTTCCTTAAGAATTAAAAATGCCACCCCTTGGATGGCATAAATTTCATATCCTGCCATCATTCAAGCTTTAGCACCTTTCCCAATTTGGGGAGGTTGCTTGGTAGTCATTGAGCTTGTCTCTCGTACCATCTTTATGACATAAACATTATACATTTAATTTCATTAAATTACAACTATTTTCAATTATAAAGTAAACTTATAGAATTTATAAAAACTATAAATTTTATTTATTAAAAGAAAGAGAAATTATGACTTATTCTTTCATCCATTAAATTCATATGGAATAATGGAACAGATACTGCCTTTAAAACAAAGAATAATAATAGGGATTGTGGTAATAAATATACAATATTCTTTGGCAAGGATATTGTTAGCATATAGGTCATAAATGCAGCACCGTCTAAATGCGATATAAAAGCCCAGCAAATAGAACCAATAAGTACATTACAAATGAAATTTACAATCACTCTTGCGATAAGACATCTTGTGAATGTGATATAGGTCTTATGAAAGCATAAGGCATACGTGAAGCATGCAAGCATTGCTTGGAAGGTATATCCTATAAAGAAGATACCATCCGGGTGAATGAAATAGCCTAAGATATCAGATAGTGCACCAATAATAAGAGAAGGTATTGGTCCAAATAGCATTGCACCAACACTTAAGAATAAATAGGAAAATCCTATACCTAAGGAGCCAAAGCCTGATGGAATAGGTATAAATTTACAAATTAATACGAGTGCCATAATAATCGCAATCATAACTAAGGATTTCATATTCTTTAAATATTTAATGGAATCCGTAAAATAGGTTTCATGGAATGGTGTTCTATATATTTCCTTATTATCATATTCCTTATGAATGGATAAATTTAATTTATCTACATAAATATAAACAAAAAGCAATCCTAGTATTAATGTTCCAAGGATGAAGGATCCTACCCAAATGGAATAATATTTAATTCTAGCTTCCTTATTCAAGCTTATAGCATTAGGATTCGAATATGTAATCAATAGGTGATTATCCTGATCTATAGAATTCGATTTATAGAATTCATTATCAAAATTAGAAAATACACTATGTCCTTTAATATCTGAAGAGTTATATTCCTCTATTTCCTTATCTGTAATAAAGGGTAATAGGGTTAAATGCTTTAAAAAGCCCTTGGCTGCTGCATCGGAATAGGTATTATCCTTAGATACATTGAAGGAATCCTGATTCGCATATATTGTAAAATAGGAATCATGAGCTTCTATTTTAATATCTTCTATTTCTACATATTGGTATGTAGATATTTTAGAACCTGTCTCTAGACTCTTGGTTATTTTTTTACAACGGTTGATATTATCTACACTAATGATATCCTTATAGCTAAAGTCTATATCCTTAGTATATTTAAAATTAAGCGTTGCATAATTTGCTTCTAAATATGGCTTGCTGAATGTTTTATCTGCAATAATAAAGCCAGTTAATAAGCCTATAATTACAAAAATTAAGACGATTAACCATCCCTTTTTAAGGCAAATGAAATATTTCTTTAATTTACCAATTTTTTCTTCTTTTATTTCTTTTTCTTCCATAATAAAAAGGCCTCCTTAATAGAGAGCCCACTATATAAGCATACAGCGGACGCGCAGAATTACCGCCACTAAATAGTGTTCGTCCATACCCAACATCCCGTGATATGGCACTTAACGCAATGTCTGCTACTCTGTTTTACGAAAATAAGTATAATCTATAGTAGTGTTATTTTCAAGATAAAATTATACTTTATGTAGTAATATTTTATGAAAGCGTGTTATAATAAACTTAATAGAAAGACGAGGATTAAATAATGAAGCGATACCTATACATTGTTGTAAGTTCACTACTTTCAGGTTTTTTTATTACGATTGGGGCAACCGTATATTTATGCTGTCTTAAGGATGGAAATGATTTTAATGCAAAAATATGGGGCTCCATCTTCTTTGGAATTGGATTATTCTCTATTATCCAGTGGCACACCTGGCTATACACAGGCAAGGTTGGGCAAGCCCTAGACCATAAGCCAAAATTTATCATTGATTTGCTTATTTGCTGTATCGTTAATATAATTGCCGTCATTAGCTTAAGCTTACTATTTAAGCTTACAAATATGGGGCAATCCCTAAAGGATATTTCAAATAGCATAGTCACTAAAAAACAAGAAGCTCCTTGGTATTCTATTTTAATCACATCCTTTGGATGTGGTATGATGATTTATATTGCAGTTAAAGGACAGCATGTATGTCCATCCCCAATAGGTAAAATCGTCTTAGTCTTCTTCTCTGTATCTGTATTTATTCTTGCAGGCTTTGACCACGTTATTGCTAACGCAAGCTATTATACCTATGCAGGATATATCGATTGGAAGACCGTTTTATACTTCATCCTTATGGCAATAGGTAATGGATTAGGTTCTATCTTCTTAGATGGCTTATTAAAGCTACAAAATTATTTAAGACCAAAGGAAAATGAAATAGAATCTAAAAATGATTCTAATGTAAATTCATAATTCAAAAAAAATCATGAAAAAAAAGGAAATCTACCAAATTTCAGAAGGGATGGATTTCCTTTTTTTAATCTTTAAAACAATCTTATGATTTTATAATTATTCTTTCATTTTAGTAATTGGATAAATGTTTGAATGACTTCTTCTACATTTTGGAAGGATTGGATTGTACATCCACATGCATAAGCATGTCCTCCACCACCAAAGGATTTAGCAACATCTACAATTTCAACCCCTCTAGAGCGGAATTCACATTTAACCGTATTCGATTCTATATCATAGGTAAAATTACACCATATTTTAATTTCTTCTATACCAGCCATTAAAGATAGCATACCTCTAGAGATATCATTAAATTCACATTTAAATTTATCAAATACCTCCTCTTTATTTTCAAGCCATGCAACGCCATCCTTGAATTTTATTCTTT
>JAFPSY010000167.1:0-6171 GCA_017413585.1 Acholeplasmatales bacterium | reverse complement strand
AGCATGGAGGCTTTAACCTAGAATTTAAATGTAAGGGTGATCTAAATGTTGATTGCCACCATACGGTAGAGGATTCTGGTATTGCCTTAGGTGATGCATTCAATAAGGCACTATCCTCTAAGGATGGAATTGCACGCTACCAAAGCTTTATCATGCCAATGGATGATGCACTTGTTTTATGTGCTGTAGATTTATGTGGTAGACCATATTTCGAATCCAATGCGAAATTTGATACAGTAAAATGTGGTGATTTTGAAACGGAAACTGCAAATGAATTCTTTAGATCCTTTGCAGACAATGCCAAAATGAATCTTCATTTTGTCATTTTAAGAGGAGAAAATGCACACCATATTATTGAAGCTATGTTTAAATCCTTAGCTAAATGCTTACGAGATGCAATTAAAATTAATGGTGATATAAAGGGTAGCTTATCTACAAAAGGAGTTATCTAATGATTGCGATTATGAATTATGGAATAGGAAATCTAGGAAGCGTTAAAAACGCACTAGATTTCTTAGGCTTTGATGCAAAAATTACATCAGACCCTAGTGAAATACTTTCTGCAGATAAGGTGATATTACCAGGTGTAGGTGCATTTTCTATCGCTATGGATACATTCAAATCCTATGGATTTGTAGAAGTAGTACAGGAGCTTATGGAGAAGAATACACCTATTTTAGGTATTTGTGTTGGTATGCAAATGCTATTTCAAGAATCTGAAGAATATGGTATTCATGAAGGTCTTGGCTTACTTCAAGGTAGAATAGTTAAATTCAATCAAACGGTAGATAATATTACCTATAAAATACCTCAAATGGGATGGAATCAAATTCATGTTGTAAAGGATAATCCTTTACTGAATGGATTAGATTTAAAGGATGTTTATTTCGTTCATTCCTACCATTTATCTAACCCAAATGTAGATGATGTAATTGCTTATACCGAATATGCCGGTACTACCTATGGTAGTGCTGTAAGAAAGGGTAATCTTTATGGATGCCAATTCCACCCTGAAAAATCAGGTGAGGTTGGACTTCAAATCTTAAAGAATTTCTGTACACTATGAAACTATATCCTGCAATAGATTTACATGATGGACAGGCTGTCCGTCTATATAAGGGAGATTATAACCAGGTCACTGGCTATGGAGATCCTGTTGAGCAAGCCCTAAAATGGAAGAATATGGGTGCAACATTCTTACATTTAGTTGATTTAGATGGCGCTAAGGCTGGGCATTCCTTAAATTTAGATGCTGTAAAAAGAATCATTGAAGAGGTAAAAATTGATTGTGAGCTTGGTGGAGGAATAAGATCTATCGCTCAAATTGAGGAAATCCTATCCATTGGTGTAAAAAGAGTTATTTTAGGCTCTATAGCCCTAAATTTAGATTTTGTAAAGGAAGCCGTAGCTAAATTTGGAAGCGATACAATCGTCATTGGTATCGATTGTAAAAATATGAAGGTATCTACCCATGGTTGGTTAGATACAACCGATATTGATGCAATTGAATTCGCAAATAAATTAAAGAAGATTGGTATTAAAACGATTATCTTCACGGATATAGCTAAGGATGGTACCCTTGAGGGTATTAATGTAGCTCAAACAAAGAAAATGATCGATGAAACTGGCTTAGATATTGTTGCCTCCGGTGGTGCAAAATCCTTAAATGATATTAAAAACGCCAAAGAAATTGGCGCATATGGTATCATACTAGGTAAATCCATCTATTCAAATGCAATAAATCTAGAAGAAGCAATACAATTATTCGAAGAATAATTCCATTGGATGAAACATCTGTTTCATCCTTTTTTCAATTATTTGTTCTTTATCTTTCTTAAATGCTTTTAAAAAAACACCATTATTACTATAATTTTAATAGATAAAAGAAAGAGAGAATTTTATATGAAGGATAAGGAAAAAAGCTTTGTTGAGATTAAATGCCCAAAATGTAATGCTATATTAAAATTTGCAAAAGAACCTAAAAACAGAAGAGTTCATGCTTGTTGCAAGAATTGCTTAAAGGAAATTGAGGTCGTAATAAAATGAAGCTTGCGGATGGTTATATAATCTCATTTCAAGAGGATGAAATTGAATCTATAAAAAAGGAATATGCGATAAAATTTTTAAATAATGATATAAGCTATAATTCCTTAATTCACTATATGAATTCTTTAAGTGATGAGGAAATAGAAAAATATTCCTATTATGGGAATAAAAGTATAGATATAGATTCTATTTTATATGATTTAAAAGAGGATGTATTCCTTGAATCCGATTCCAATTTAACACTAGCCTCCGTTATTCTTAATAAAATATTTAAATCCTTAAATATGGTTATAGTGGATTCTAAAAAGGCGAATATAAAATTCGAAAATGAATTTGGAATAGAGGATGAAGAATCTATTTATGGAAAAAGTGGAATTAAGCTTGGCTATCTTGCAGCATGCTTACTTAAGGGGAAGGGTAATATAGAGAATTATTATAAAACTCTATGGGCACATTATGATTTTGTTTTCTTTAAAATCAATGATTATAGAGGAATTCTATTTCAAAATCCATTCTATATATTAAAGAATTCTTTTCCATCAAATTTAGATTTGAAGGTAAAAACAAAGCTAAAGGAGAATGAATTTAATCCATTAGATATTAATTCTATTTGCTTAGGAGATGTATCTATCGATTATTATGTTTTGGATTTAAATCAAAAGCAAATAGAATATATGAATCATTTAGGATATCATAAGGAAGAATTATCTAAAAAGCAGTTAGAATATATAAAACTAAATCAAAAGCTTTTGGAGGAAATAGGATGATTTATAAGGAAACAAATTATAAAGAACCAGAAGGATTAGTTCATGTTGCAAAATCTGTTCATGAGCCACTACATATGGTTGTAAGAATTGTACCTGCCTTAGCATTCTTCTTGGGTGGATTATTTATTCTATACCTTGAGGTAGGATTCTATAACGATGATGTTTATATGTATGAAAGTAATCTTAGTGATTATAATCCATCCTTCGGTATATCCTATTTATGGCCAACCATCCTTTTATGTACTATGGGAATAATTATATTTATTCTTTTTTATAGAATAAATCACTACAAAACAATTGGTAAGAAAAATGAAAATGCCATAAGCTATAATAATCTAAACAATTCCTTAGTTGTAAGAAAATGGGAATACACCTATGAATTTAAATTAAATAATATATATTATCTAGACTATAAAGAATGCATGGGTTCTAAGGAATCCTATGTAACTAAAAGATATGACCCTGTATTAAAAAAATATGAATATAGTGGAGAAACTTATAAATCTAGTATTCGAAAAATCATATTTAAGGTAAAAGAAAATAAGAATTCATATACAATAGATGTTCCTGTATGGAATGGAGAAGCCGTATATGATGCAATTAAGCAAAATTTAATTGCAATGAATATAAAATGCCAATTTATAAAATAAAGAATAAAATGAGTGCTTTCAAGAAATAACAATTGAAAGTACTTTTTTTCTTATTGATGTAGAAGAATGAATAAATTTAAACCCCAAAAACTAAACAAAAAACCATTCTTTATCTAATGATAACCTTGAAAAAGCATATATTTGTTGCTATAATCTACTTAAGTTTTTTTAGGTGGAGATTATTATGCTAACAAAAAGAATTATACCTTGCCTTGATATTAAAGAAGGTAGAGTAGTAAAGGGTGTAAATTTCATAAATTTAAAGGATGCTGGAGACCCAACAGAAATTGCAGATGGATATTCTAAGCTTGGGGCAGATGAGGTTGTATTCTTAGATATAACTGCATCCTATGAAAAAAGAGGAATCATCCTTGATGTAGTAAAAAAGACCGCGAAAAAGGTATTTATTCCACTTACCGTAGGTGGTGGAATTAGAACCTTAGAGGATATTTCAAATATCTTAAATGCTGGAGCGGATAAGGTTTCCTTAAATTCCTCTGCAGTAACGAACAAGGAGCTTATTAAAGAAGGCGCTAAGAAATATGGTAACCAGTGTATTGTTGTTGCTATAGATGCAAAATGGAATGGAGAATTCTATGAGGTTTATATCCATGGTGGAAGAACTGCAACTGGACTTGAGGCAGTTTCCTGGGCAAAGGAAGTAGAAGCCTTAGGTGCAGGTGAAATCCTACTTACCTCAATGGATGCAGATGGCACTAAGAAGGGCTATGAGCTTAAGCTTACTCGCTTAGTTTCGGAATCTGTAAACATTCCAGTTATCGCATCCGGTGGAGCTGGGTCTATGGAGGATTTTTACTTAGCCTTTAGTGAGGGACATGCGGATGCAGCACTAGCTGCAAGCCTATTCCATTACAAGGAGCTTGAAATTAAGGATTTAAAGGAATATTTAAAGAATAAAGGAGTCAATGTAAGACTATGACAAAAAAAGAGATTTTAGAGGCTGTAAAGTTTGATGAGAATGGCCTAGTATGCTGTGTTATTCAGGATTATCATGCAAAAAAGGTAAGAATGGTTGCCTATATGAACAAGGAAGCTTTAGAGAAAACTCTAGAGACGAAGCAAATGACCTATTGGTCTAGATCTAGAAAATCCCTATGGGTTAAGGGTGAAACCTCAGGATATTTCCAATATATGAAAGGATTATCTATCGATTGTGATGGTGATGCCCTATTATTCCAAGTAGAGCAGGTAGGTGGCATTTCATGCCATACTGGTCATGCAACCTGCTTCTATAGAGATTTAGAAGAGGATATTGATGTATTAGTAAATAGAGCAAAGGTTCAAAAATCCGATATTGAATTATTTAATTTAGAGGCTACCATCAAGGATAGAATCGAAAACCCAGTAGAAGGCTCTTACACCAATTATCTAATCGAAAAGGGTGAAAACAAAATCCTTAAGAAGGTTGGAGAGGAAGCAACAGAAACGGTTATTGCATGTAAGGATGGAGATAAAACTCAAATTGTTGGTGAAATTGCCGATTTAATCTATCATTTATCTGTAGAAATGGGTGTAAAGGACATTTCTTGGAGTGATGTATTTGAAGAATTGAAGAAAAGATAAGCGCAAAAAATGCGCTTTTTTTCATGCTTTTTGCATTAGCTTCATACAACACAAAGAATATGTCTTATTTTTGGAAATAACTCCTTTTTAGACTCTATGGTTACATAACATAGAATAAAGAAGAGAGTATTTTAATTTATACATGAATAAAAAATGAATCAGTGAAGAATTCCAGGTATAAAACCCTGGAATTTATTTTTTCCAATAACGGAAACTCAAAAATCGTTGTTTAATACATTGTATTAAAAGTTAAAAAATGGTAAAATATGATATACATTAACGATTTTTCTAAACACCAGGAGGTAAAGATATGATACGTTATGAATTTCAAGGTAAAATTGCAGTAATTACAGGTGCAAGCAAGGATGAGGTTGAAATTGAGATTCCAACTGAGCTTGAGGGTAAACCAGTTTCTAAAATTGAAGCACAGGCATTAACCGATATGCCTACCTTAAAAAAGGTTATTATTCCAAAGACCGTTAAGGTTATTGGACCATACGCATTTGCGAATTGTCCAATGCTTAGTGAGGTTGTCTTTGAAGAGGGCTTAGAGACCATTGAGGACTGGGCATTTATTTCATGTAATTTGGAATCTGTTGAATTACCAAAATCTATTAAAACAATTGGCGCTAATGCATTCTTAGGAAATATGTGCAAGGGTCAAATTGATGAATTCCTAAAGGAAAGAGATGAGCATAAGACCTTAGGTAGATCGAATGGTCATGCCGCTGCATTCCCAATTGAGCTTATGGAAGCAAGAGAATCCATCAATAGTGATATTGTTGCATCTCGTGCAAGATATGTCGATGAGCAATTTGAAAAGATTACCGTTGGTGAAATGACTGCTAAGGATTTAGACATCCCATTCTATTTCGATGGCGATGAATTCATGGTTGCTGTATGGCATAAAAAGGAAATGCCTAATATCACATTTGAGGTTGCAGGTGAATCTAAGCCACTCATTGGTATGTATTCTGAAACAGATCCTGATTTCTTAGTTTTAAAGATTAATGTTTTAGCAAACAAAAATCTAGTTTCAACATTCTCCATTAAGGTACCATACCTTGAGGGTATAATGATTGAAAACAAGGGTGTTGAGGTAGTCGTTAAGGATGGAATCAATT
>JAFPSY010000017.1:0-2426 GCA_017413585.1 Acholeplasmatales bacterium | reverse complement strand
TGGTATTTGTCCATTCTTAGGTGTATCGAAAAAGCCACCTGCATCCTTAGGTATGGGTCTTGCTGTAATTTTTGTAATCGTGCTTGCTAGTGCGATTTGCTGGCCAATCTATCAATTACTTGCTTTAGCAGGTATTCCATTTATGGATACCATAACCTATATTTTAGTTATTGCATCCTTAGTTCAGTTGATTGAAATGGTTATAAAAAAATATTCACCAACGCTTTATAAAGCCTTAGGTGTATATTTACCACTTATTACGACCAATTGTGCTGTTTTAGGTGTTGTACAAGGAAATACAGACCAAGGATTAGATTTTGGTACCTCCATGGCAACTGCCTTAGGTACTTCCTTGGGATTTGCGATTATTATCTTCGTCTTTTCTACAATACGATATAAGCTTGATGCCTCTGATTGCCCTAAGGCATTCAAGGGCATTCCTATTGCCCTTATTACTGCAGCCCTAATGGCAATGGCATTCTTAGGATTATCAGGAATGATTCAGATATAATGAATAAATATTTAATTATTAGTATTGTAGTTATAGCCGTATTAGTGGGTGTATTTTTCTTAAGCTATTTCTTAAATAAAAAAACTCCAATACCTAAGGGCTGTGAGAATTTAAGAATAGGTAAGGAAGGATGTACGGGCTGTAAAAATTATGATTGTAGTATAAGATATAAGCTTGATATTAAAAAGATTGAAGAAGATATAGAAGAAGAAAAGGAGGAATAGGTGTTGGAAATATTATGGGCGGTTTTAATTCTTGCAGGATTAGGGCTTATTTTAGGTCTTGGCCTAGCCATAGCATCTAAAATCTTCCATGTTGAGGTGGATACTCGAGTTGAGGATATAACAAATATTCTACCTAATGCGAATTGTGGTGCGTGTGGATACCCAGGCTGTAGTGGCTTTGCAGAGGCAATAGTGAACGGTACTGCAGAAAGCTTAAGTCAGTGTAAGCCAGGCTCAAAATCGGGTAAGCCTGAGGAAATAAGAAAGTATTTAGATAGCCATCCAAACCAGGATGGATCTATAAATCCAATTAAAGTGAAATAGATTGAGGGAGCTTGGCTCCCTCTTTCAAATTTGACATTATTTCTAATTCGTATATAATTTAAAGAAAGAAACGGAGGCAATACTATGGAAAATAATGAAAAATTAGATGAAGAGATTATTAAAGAAAATAGTGAATTAAAATATCAAGCACCATTAAAAAATAATAAAAAAAGAAATATTGTTGCGTATGTATTTTCGGGATTGACGATTCCTTTAGGATTCATTACTCTTTTATTCTTAGATGCTGCAAGTAAGCTCATTCGAGCTGAACCTAAGGAGGTTGGTGGCTTTGCAGAAGCCTTCGGTACAGCACTAGGTACAGCCATTGCTGTAGTCGTTGCTATTCTATTTGCCATTATGGCAGGTATTGCAGCTTTTGTTTTCGGTATTGTTTCAATATCCATTTTATCTACTTGCATAAAGAAAACAGAAAAGAAGAGAAAGATTGCAAATATTGTAATATTATCTATAGTTTGTGCTGTTTTAGCTTCAATTATTATAGGAATGATATTAGTATTATTTGTATTCCCAAATATGGGAAGCCAAGCGAGCATGGCTTTAATGTTGTAGTGATAGATAGCATTTATGCTATCTTTTCTTTTTCCAATAACATTTTTATGATTTCGTGATAAAATTAGTGTAAAGGCGGTGTTGTTTATGAAAAAGAACAACTTAAAGGCTTGGCTATACCTACTTCCTGCATTTATCTTTTTAGGCTTTTTTACAATTTATCCACTAGTGGATATATTTGTATATTCCTTTGAAGAAAACTTCCAATTTACAAGGGAGGCAACAGGAATAGGCTTTGGAAACTATGGCTTTGTACTTAACGATGAAAAATTTTTATCTGCAGTAAGAAATACTTTAATTCTAGTTATTATTACTGTTCCATTATCTACGATAATTGCATTACTGATTTCTGTAGGATTGAATCGAATTAAATTCTTAAGAAAAATATTTGAGACTATATTTTTCTTGCCCTATGTTACAAATACCTTAGCTGTAGGTATGGTATTTATGCTACTTTTTAATAAGGAATCGAGTGAAAGTGTAGGTATTGTAAATTCCATTTTAGGTATATTTGGTATTAACGCTATCGATTGGGTTGGACCAACCTCAAGCTATGCTGCTAAAATGTTTGTTTTATGCTTTTACACAATTTGGTATGTAATGCCTTTTAAAATCCTAGTATTGACTGGCGCAATAGCCTCTGTCAGAAAGGATTATTATCAGGCTGCAGCAGTAGATGGTGCATCAAGATTTACTGTATTTAAAAAGATTACAGTACCTATGATATCCCCAATGATTTCTTATTTAATCATTACAGGCTTTATTGGCGCATTTAAATCCTATAGTGATGCCGTAGC
>JAFPSY010000166.1:0-11269 GCA_017413585.1 Acholeplasmatales bacterium | reverse complement strand
GGGCATGAATTATTTTCATATTCATCTAACTCTTCTTGTGTAATCTTACCAGCTAAGAATTTACCTACTGCCTCAAATGTAGAGGATAGAGATGTTTTATGTCCATCGACTCTACCTGCAAGCATTGGTCCACCAGAGCATACAACTGTTGGAAGATTTAATCTTAATGCACCCATAAGCATACCTGGAACAATTTTGTCACAGTTTGGAATTAAAACTAATCCATCAAAGGCATGAGCGCTTGCCATACATTCTACGGAATCTGCAATTAATTCTCTTGTGACTAAGGAATATTTCATTCCCTGATGTCCCATAGCAATACCATCACAAACTCCAATGGCAGGTACCTCAATTGGAGTACCACCAGCCATTAAAATACCTCTTTTAACAGCCTCTGCAACCTTATCTAGCCACATATGACCAGGTACTATTTCAGATTTTGCACAAACAATACCAATCATTGGTCTTTCGATTTCTTCATCTGTATATCCTAAAGCCTTGAATAAAGAACGATTAGGTACTCTTTCAACGCCCTTCTTTACAACATCACTCTTCATGATGCCACCCCTTTTCTAAAACAAATTCTTACTTTAATGCAGCGACAACTAAATCGCCCATTTCCTTAGTTCCAACAATCTTATTCTCTGGAGTATCCTTTGATTTAATATCACCAGTTCTCCAACCAGCATCTAAAACAGCATTAACTGCTGCCTCAATAGCTTCAGCCTCCTTAGTTAAGCCTAAGGAATATCTAAATAGCATTGGAACAGATAAAATTGTAGCAAGTGGGTTTGCTAAATTCTTTCCAGCAATATCTGGTGCAGAACCATGAATTGGCTCATATAGACCAAGCTTACCTGCACCTAAGGATGCACTTGCAAGCATACCAATAGAGCCTGCAACCTGGCTTGCCTCATCCGTTAAAATATCACCAAAGATATTGGATGTTACAATAACATCAAACTGACGAGGATTTCTTACAAGCTGCATTGCACAGTTATCTACATACATTTCACTAGTTTCGATATCAGGATATTCGTTCTTTACTCTTTCGAATACTGCTCTCCATAATCTAGAAGATTCAAGTACGTTAGCCTTATGCACACAGCATAGCTTCTTTTGTCTCTTTCTTGCAGCTTCAAAGCCTGTTCTTAAGATTCTTTCAATTTCAAATACAGAATATTTCTCTAAATCTGATGCCCAGCAATCAGGCTTTTCAGGGTTGAATGCAGGTGAATTTGCCTTCTCACCAAAATACATACCACCAGTTAATTCTCTAACAACTAAAATATCTAGACCTTCACCAATAATTTCAGGCTTAAGTGGAGATGTATGCTGTAATTGCTTATATAAAACTGCAGGTCTTAGGTTTGCATAAAGCTTTAATGCACCACGAATACCAAGTAAGCCCTTCTCAGGTCTATCTCCATTCGTTAGGTGATCCCACTTAGGTCCACCTACAGCACCAAGAAGTACTGCATCAGATGCTAATGCAGCATCAATAGTATCCTGTGGTAAGGATGTACCATCCATATCAATGGCGATACCACCCATTCTCTTTTCAATAATATCAAATTTATGACCATATAATTCACCAATACGGTTCATAACCTTAACTGCTTCTCTTACAATATCAGGTCCAATACCATCACCTGGTAATGTTACAATCTTAAATGTTGCCATAATTACTTATTTTCTCCTTTAATCTTATTTACTAATCCGCCAGCCTTGATGATATTTTGCATGAATTCTGGGAATGGCTGACCCTGGAAGGATTTACCTGTTGTTTCATTGGTGATTACACCTGTATCAAAATTTACAGAAACAGTATCGCCTTCCTTAATTCCATCAACTGCCTCAGGGCACTCTAAAATTGGAAGACCAATATTAATGGAATTACGATAGAAAATACGAGCAAAGCTCTTTGCAATTACGCAAGAAACTCCACAAGCCTTAATAGCGATTGGAGCGTGCTCACGAGAAGATCCACACCCGAAATTCTTCTGTGCTACAATGATATCTCCTTCATGAACTCTTTTTGAGAATACTGGTAAACCAGCATTGATATCCTGCTTAGAATCCTCCATACAGTGTACGGCTAATTCCTTAGGATCTGATGTATTTAAGTAACGTGCAGGAATGATTACATCTGTATCAATATCTGCACCATAACAAAATGCTCTACCTTTAGCGTTCATAATAACCTCCTAAACCAAATCAGGATTTGTAATATATCCTGTTAATGCACTTGCAGCTGCTGTAGCTGGAGATGCTAAGTAAACCTCAGAATCTACATGACCCATACGTCCAACGAAGTTACGGTTTGTTGTAGATACACATCTTTCACCAGCAGCTAAGATACCCATATATCCACCAAGACATGGTCCACATGTAGGTGTTGATACTGCGCATCCTGCTTCAACTAAATCCTGAATGATTCCTTCAGCGATAGCCTCAAGATAAATCTTTTGCGTACCTGGGATAATAATGACACGAATATTTGGGTCTACCTTCTTGCCCTTTAAGATTTCATGAGCAATTCTTAAGTCCTCCATACGACCATTTGTACAAGAACCAATGACTACCTGGTCAATCTTTACTTCCTTTGGACCAATCTCATCTACTGTCTTTGTATTTTCAGGTAAATGAGGGAATGCTACTGTAGGACGAATCTTTGATAAATCAATATCATATACCTCATCATAGATGGCATCAGGGTCTGCCTCATATACAACTGGAGTCTTCTTAGAATGCTTCTTGCAATAATCAAGAGTTACCTCATCTACTGCAAAAATACCATTCTTAGCACCAGCCTCGATAGCCATATTTGCCATACATAAACGAGAATCCATGCTTAAATTCTTTAAGCCCTCTCCAGAAAATTCCATAGACTTATATAAAGCACCATCTACACCAATCATACCAATGATATGTAAGATGACATCCTTACCAGAAACATTCTTCTGTAATTTTCCAGTTAAATTAAACTTTAATGCACCAGGTACCTTAAACCAAGCCTCACCTGTTGCCATACCACAAGCCATATCTGTAGAGCCTACACCTGTAGAGAATGCACCAAGTGCACCATAAGTACAGGTATGTGAGTCAGCACCGATTACAACATCACCTGCAACAACTAAGCCCTTCTCAGGAAGTAGGGCATGCTCAATACCCATTTGTCCAACCTCAAAGAAATTTACAATTCCCATCTTATGAGCGAACTCACGGATATATTTGCACTGCTCTGCAGATTTAATATCCTTATTAGGTACAAAGTGATCTGGTACGATAGATACCTTTTCCTTATCAAATACATGATCAACTCCAATATTTTTAAATACATTTACTGCAACTGGAGTTGTAATATCATTACCATGTACTAAATCTAGCTTACATGTAATTAATTGTCCGGCAGTAACTTCCTTTAATCCTGCATGAGCTGCAAGGATTTTTTGTGTCATTGTCATTCCCATATTATTTATTATTCTCCTTAAACAACTTATATTCTATGGAATCGATTAAAGCCTTGAAGGAGGCTTCAATGATATCCTTGGATACACCAACAGTGGACCATGTATATGCTCCATCTGTCGATTCAATTAAAACTCTTGTTTTTGCTGCTGTAGCGGATTCCTTACCATCTAAAATACGAACCTTATAATCAGATAGATGTACCATATTTAAGATTGGATAGAATCTACCAATGGCCTTTCTTAATGCCTCATTTAAGGCATCCACTGGACCATCGCCATTCGCAGCTGTGATTTCTTCTATTCCTTCTACTGAAACCTTAATGATTGCAGCGGAGGAATGTAGGTTTGCCTTTGATGGACCTTCACCAATCGTTTTGAAATCTAAAACCTGGAAGAAAGGCTTAAAAGCACCAAAGGTTTTATGGACAATTAGCTCGAAGGATGCATCTGCACCTTCAAACTGATATCCTAAATATTCTAAATCCTTGATTCTTTGAATAATCATAGATAATCTTGGATCATTTTTTTCTACATTTGGATAAATCTTTTGAATCTTAGCTAATACAGTTGCCTTACCTGCAACCTCGCTAATTAAGAATTTTCTTTCATTGCCTACAAGCTCTGGAGAAATATGCTCAAAGGATTTTGAGTTCTTAAATACTCCATCCACATGCATGCCAGCCTTATGTGCAAAGGCAGTTTCACCAACAAATGGTAATGTACCAAGTAGCTTAAAATTCGAAATTTCAGCAATGATTCTAGCCGTATTGGTTAATTCCTTTATGTTACCCTCTGGTAGACATAAAATATTTCTCTTTAGCTCTAGGTTTGCAATAATTGCAGAAAGATTTGCATTACCACATCTTTCACCATAGCCTAAGAATGTACCCTGTACCTGTGTTACGCCATTTAATACAGCAAGTACAGATAAGGATACCGCCATACCTGAATCATTATGAGCATGAATTCCAAGCTCGGTATGAATATTTTCTTTAACTTCTTTTATTATTTCAACCATTTCATCTGGAAATGTACCACCATTTGTATCACATAAAATAATACATTCAGCACCTGCATCCTCTGCAGCCTTTAAGGTTTTCAGTGCATATTCCTTATTTCCCTTAAAGCCATCAAAGAAATGCTCTGCATCGAAGAAAACATGCTTATTCTTTGATCTAAGATATAAAATAGTATCCTCTATCATAGATATATTTTCCTCAAGTGATGTATTAATAATCTCTGTTACATGGAAATCCCAGGATTTACCAAAAATACAAACATAATCTGTTCCCGCTTCAAGAAGTGCATTTAAATTTGCATCATCTTGAGCTATAGTATTACATCTTCTAGTACTTCCAAAAGCAACAAGCTTTGAATGCTTAAAGGTTAAGCTTTTCGCTACATGGAAAAATTCCATATCCTTTTGATTTGAACCAGGATTACCTGCTTCAATAAAATCAACACCTAAATCATCTAGCGCCTTAGCAATTTTAATCTTATCACCGACTAAAAAGCTAATACCTTCGGCTTGTGCTCCATCTCTTAAGGTTGAATCGAATATCTTGGCACGCAAGAAATTCACCCCCTTTTATATGTGAAAATTAGGAAGCAGCTAAGCCGCTTCCATAATTTCATAAAACTATGTTCAATTAAAATTAATTATTGATGAACTTGTTCTTTTCGTCGTTCCATGCATAGAACTTACGGATTTCAGCACCAACCTTTTCGGATTGATGAGCTGCAGCCTTAGCTCTTAATGCATTGAAATGTACCTGACCAGATGCAGTAGACATATCTAGTAAGAAGTCCTTAGCAAATGTACCATCCTGGATATCAGCTAATACCTTCTTCATAGCCTTCTTAGTGTCCTCAGTAATAATCTTTGGACCAGTGATATAATCACCATATTCTGCTGTATTAGAAATAGAATATCTCATACCTGCAAATCCAGACTGATAAATTAAATCAACGATTAGCTTCATTTCATGAATACATTCGAAATATGCATTACGAGGGTCATAACCAGCTTCAACTAGAGTATCAAAACCAGCCTGCATTAATGCACAAACACCACCACAAAGTACTGCCTGCTCACCGAATAGGTCAGTTTCAGTTTCTGTCTTGAATGTAGTTTCCAAAATTGCAGCACGAGCGCCACCAATACCAGCACCATAAGCTAAAGCAATCTCAAGTGCCTTACCAGTTTCGTTTCTTTCAACTGCAACTAAGCATGGAGTACCCTTTCCAGCCTGGAACTCAGAACGTACAGTATGACCTGGAGCCTTTGGAGCAATCATAGCTACATCGACACCCTTAGGTGGGTTAATTAAACCGAAATGAATATTGAAGCCATGAGCAAACATTAGCATCTTACCTGGCTTTAGGTTTGGAGCAATATCCTTTTCATACATAGCCTTCTGCTTTTCATCATTAATTAAAATCATGATGATATCTGCAATCTTTGCAGCCTCAGCTGTAACCATAACCTTGCAGCCCTGTGCCTCTGCCTTAGCCCAGCTCTTAGATCCTTCATATAGACCTACAACAACATTAACACCAGATTCCATAAGGTTTAATGCGTGTGCATGTCCTTGAGAACCATATCCAATAATTGCAACTGTCTTACCATCTAAATAATGTAAGTCACAGTCCTTTTCATAAAAAATTCTAGCTTCTGCCATTTTCAAAATCCCTCTTTCATTTTTAATAATTTTTTAATTCGCTATCTCCACGGGCGATAGCTGAAACTCCGGTTCGGATTACTTCTTTGATGCCGAACTCATCAAGCATAGAAATAATAGCTGATACCTTATTTTGATCACCTGTAATTTCTAGGATAATAGTACTATTGGTAACATCAATGATATGTGCTCTAAATATATTTGCTATTTCCATGATTTGACTTCTTGTACCATTTACTGCATCAATCTTAATTAAGGCAAGCTCTCTTTTAACAGAATGCTCCTCCTCAAATTCAGCTATCTTTATGACATCCATAAGCTTTGCTAGCTGATTTTTGATTTGCATGTACACGTCATCCTCACATTCAACAACAATCGTCATTCTAGATACCTTTGGATCTTCTGATTTTCCAACCGATAGGCTTTCAATATTGTAGCCTCTTCTTGAGAATAATCCAGATACTCTAGATAATACACCCATGTGATTGTTAACTAGTACAGATAATGTGTGTCTAGCCACTATGTCCATCCTTTCCGACACCCTATATATTATAAATATATAAGCGGTCAAATTTGAATTATGGTTTTATTATAACATTTTAAAATACTTTGTCAAACCAATTTCAGTGTTTTAACGAACTAGATTTTGTGAAAATATTATTTTTCATAAATTATATTTTAAGAAAACGTTATTTTATGAAATTTAATTTTATAAAATTGATTATAACAAAAATACTAAAAATTATATTCGTTTTTTTGAAAACGTTTTTTGTTTTTTTGTACATTATTTTCATACAATTATGTAGATTACACCACTATTTCCAATACGTTTTTCACTATCTGGTATTAAATGGGAGTACTTAAAAGTAAAAAACTTAGGAGTATAATCATGAAGGTCTGTAGATAAGATATAATCTCTTATTCCATGCCCCTTTTTTTCCTCTAGGTAAGCCAAAACCTTGGTTTTAATAATATGTGTTCCACCGCTTGAACCATACCCTACAATCACCTTAACACAATGATCTTTTTCTCTTTTTCCAAAGGATATGGCAATCTTTAGCTCCTCTATTGCGCTATCCCTATTCTCCTTATATTTATGTATGTCTACGGTATACATATTACTCCATCCTTAAAGATTAATATCTCATCCTCTTGATTTTTAATTTTAGCATATACCTTTAGGCTTAAGGAGCCAAAAACTAAATCAATATGATATTTAGACTTATTGATCTTATCTAATTCCTCTATACCATAAGGATAGCTATTTCCAAGCGCGATATGGCATCCTATATTTTCATCAATAATGGTAGATAGAAAATACCCATCTTGGTATGGGGCAAGTGCTACTTCTCCTATATAGGATAAGGATTCATCTAAGGATAGAATTTCATCTAGATTTTTCGATTTTATAACCTTTCCACTTTCAAGCTCTAATTCCATATCCTTATATATTTTTCCATGGTAGCATAAAGGCTTCGTACAGACAATTTTTCCATTACCACTATATTTACTTGGAGCTGTAAATATTTCTCTTGATGGGGCATTCGCCTGATATGTTCTTCCATTATATTCAATTCTTTTACCAGTGAATTTAAAATTCTTGGTCATTTTAAAGCGACAATTAGTACCCTCATCACTTACAAAATGTAATTCCTCTATTTTTAATTCATCTAGCTTATCCTTATAAATATCTAAGGAATCACTATCGTATAAGGCTTCAACCTTATCCCATAATTCATTTAAAGAAATACCTAACCTTGATGCCCAATATAGATTTGGCTTCACAATCATAATTCTTGGGGAATGAATTAAGTATTCCTGTAAGAAATTAAGCTCGTCTAAATGCTTTAAATAGCCCTCTAGCTCACGAGTAATAACTACTGGCAAAGGAAAAGGAGATAATATAGTAATACGGATGAATCCTTCCGATATTCTTTCCTTGTAAAAGGAAATCCTATCATCTAGATATTTCCTAAATCCTTTATTTATCTCCTCACATATAATTCCATTCGTATAAGTAATAAAAACATTCCGTATACCTTTGGCTATGAAAAGCTCCATTAGGGTTTTAGCAAATTCCTTTTCCTCATAGGAAATTACAATTTCAACAGATGCAGTATCCTTAAAATCATAATATTCCGTTAAAACCCTTTGGGCAAGCTTTAATTCCTTATTCCAAATTGAATCTTCTCTTTGTGTAGTCGACAATCGTATCTACACATCCTTCAATACCGATTCTAGAATTGATACATAAATCATAATTTGAAGCCTTACCCCAATCCATATCGGTATAAAAATTATAATAGCCTTTTCTCTTCTTATCCTTTTTTACAATATAGGATGCAGCCTTTTCAGGCTTAATTCCATAATACTCAATCGCACGCTTAATCTTATCCTCCATAGGTGCGCAAATAAAAACATTAACAACATTAGGATGCTCTCTTAAAACATAATCCGCACATCTACCTACAATGACACAGGATTTTTCTTCAGCAATCTTTTTAATTGCATCAAATTGTGCTAAAAATACCTTTTGAGATAGGGTCATATCATATGAATACATACCCAATCCACCACCTAAAAAGCCATCCTGCTTTTCATCATAGCTTTCAAAAATTGATGGAGAAAGTCCAGATTCCTTAGCTGCCTCAATTAAAAGCTCATTGTCATAAAAAGGAATTCCAAGCTTTTCTGCAACTAATCTACCGATAAATCTACCACCACTGCCGTATTCACGACCAATCGTAATAACATACTTCATATTCAATTCACCGTCCTTTGTTAATTTCATTATAACCCATATTTTAAAAACACTCAAATAATTTTTAGAGGTCTAAAGAAAAATCCTATACTGTTTTTATACAATATAGGATATCTTTAAATGATTTTTCCAAGTAAATGGTCCATTTCATGCTCAATGATTTCTGCAGTGAAGCCAGAAAATGTCTTCATTCTCTTTTTAAAATCTAGGGTTAAATATTCAATTTTAATTTTCTTATGACGGATACATTTTCTTAACCCCTCTAAGGATAGGCAGCCCTCTTCTGTCTCATAGGGATCCATTGCCTTTATGATTTTTGGTTCTATAATAACCTCCATCTTTTCCTCTTCATTAATGAAAATAATCATATTCTTAGAATAGCCTATCATATTTGCTGCCATACCAACGCAATGACTCTTGTGAAATCTTAAAGTATCGATTAAATCATCTCGAATGAATAGATCTTCCTTTAATACTTCACTAGAAGGCTTTTTTAAGAATTCTATATCCTTAACTATATTTCTTATCATATAGAAAGAAAAAATGTCAAAAATGACATTTTAACCCTTTAATCCGTCAGCCTGACGCTGCATATTTTCAACTACGATATCATAAATATCGCCCATTTCCTGACCCTTAGCTAATAATAGCCATGGCTCATTGGTATGGAAATGAACCTTAATGAAGTTTTCAGGATTACCATATTTATCTTCACCCTCAATTGCAGCAATTACAAGTGAATCTCCTACTAATTTTGTTAAAATGAATTCTCTTAAAGAATCCTCTGCATCATCAATATCTCCATCAGCTATATCGATTAAAAGCTGTGTATCAAATTTATATTCTACTAAGCTTAAATGTTCCTTTACCATTATAATTCCCTCCATAATCTAAATACATTATACGCTTTAGGTATTGATTTGTAAAGAAAATAAAATGGTTAGTTAGAAACAACAAACCATTTAATTAATTTTATGCTTGTAAACCAACATATCCACAGCCCTCAATCATAGCTTGACCTTCATTTGATAATAGCCAATCTACAAGGGTTTTTACTTTTGTATTTGTATTATCCTTACGATATACAACATAGAACTTTGTAGTAATTGGATATAAACCATTTCGGATATTCTCTTCATTTGGATATACCCCATTAACTTCTAGCATCTTTACATTTTCGTTTGCGATTATACCAGATAAATAGAATCTAAATGAATATCCAATAGAAGCTCCAAAAATAGAAAATGGATCCTGCTTTGGATGAAATTCACCTTGCATAAAACTTTCCATCATTGTTTGACTACCAGAACCCTTAACTCTAGTAGCAGGATAAATCAATTGATTAGGTCCACCAATTTGATTCCAGTTACTTACTTCTCCCCTATAAATGGAACGGATTTGTTCAATTGTAAGACCATCTACCGGATTATTCTTATTTACAAAGAATACAAAAGATTCTAAACCAATAGGAACAATTTCAAGTTCAACATTCTTTTCTGCTGCATAAGCTAATTGTTCTTTAGACGGATAAGCTGTAAAGAATAAATCCACACTTCCATCAATTAATGCATTAAATCCTCTTATTGTATTTTGATATTTCATTTTACTATCTGATGCAAAATTTTCTCCATAAGTATTATCATCTGAAAATTTTCCACCTTCATAGGTTACAGAACCTTTTGGATAAATATTATCAATAACGGATGCATAAACTGGAACTAAAGCTGCAGCTCCATCTAAAACAGGTAGATCATCTTCTTTTTCAAATTTAATACTAGAGCCTGTTCTAGCAAGTTCAGAGGATTCTTCAAATGGTAAATATTTAGATACATCAATCATCCTTAGTTGATTAGGCCCACTAAAGCCATTTGATAATCTTCTTGTAATAGAAAAATATAAAAATAAATTTATAAATATAAAGAATGCCGCTGTTAAAGTAAGAAGAGCAATTTTTCTTTTCATACCCACCACTCCCTAGCGATAAATTGAATGATGGAAGCATTTGGAAATACTACAACTATATAAATAAGCTGTGCAATAGTAATTAGTAAACCAATGCCAAGAATA
Organism: Acholeplasmatales bacterium; assembly: GCA_017413585.1. Lineage (GTDB taxonomy): Bacteria > Bacillota_I > Bacilli_A > Acholeplasmatales > Anaeroplasmataceae > Anaeroplasma. The sequence goes on along the minus strand of JAFPSY010000166.1, from coordinate 287 downwards.
CAAGCAAGTGCTATATAAAACTTTCTATTTTTCATATTGCCTCACCTACATTACTCTAAATCCGCCTGCGGCCCAAGTTAAAAACACCGCAAAAACAATAAATATTGGAACAAGGAAAAAAACCACTGAAACAACAAATAGGGTAATATATCCCCCACTAGGCTTTCTTTCTTCTGCTTTGGCATGTCGAATCTCTGTCACAAAAAAAATTGTAGCAATAATTAAGACTACAAAAGCACATGCCCAAATAACTAATAATCCCATACTCTCTCTCCTTAAAATACATT
>JAFPSY010000165.1:0-3116 GCA_017413585.1 Acholeplasmatales bacterium | reverse complement strand
TTTGAGAAAAATCATTTGAGAAAAATGAAATAACAATTAAGGGTTCCGAGGGTTCGGAGCCCTTTTTGCGTTAATTTCCCACAAAAGTTTCCTTTAGATAGTTGTGATTTTATTGTATAATATGTTATGAAGCAATTTGTTTTACTATTGCTTTAACAAAAATTGAATACGAGGAGTGATTATATGAAGGTTAAAAACCGTCTAGCTGCAGCCTTAGCGGCTTTAGCTACCATGGGTCAAACCGCAATGTCATCTCTGCGTAATGAAGATAAAGAAAATACCTTTGGTGCACAAGAAAGATATTTAGGCTTTCAAGAAGGAATTGAATCTGTTGATGAAATATTATTAAAAAACACTTTAAATTCTATTGAACTACCTGAAGAACCAGAAGATACTTTCTTACTAGATACCTTTATTGATGATATCGTAATTAATTGGGTATCCTCAGACGACAAGGTTTTACATGTCTCTGGTGGTACCGCAAGGGTATATCATCCAAAGGGTGGTATAGATAAAACAGTTACTCTTACAGCATCCGCATTCTTAAGGGATGCTATGGTATCTAGAGATTTTGAAATTACAGTATCGGCTGAAGAGGATGACTCTATTAATATAGAGGAGGTATTAAAGGCCCCTATTGGTTCTAAGGTTTCTATGCACGGAATTGTTTCTGCCTTCCTATACGCTTCTGGAGATCATCCAGAATATCGTGCAGGATTTTATGTTACGGATTCTACTGGTACAATGTATGTTTATGGTAATATGGCAGAGGATGTTGAAATTGGTGATGAAATTTATGTTTCTGGTATAAGAAGTGTTAGATTTAATACCCCACAGGTATATAATCCATATAATTTAACGATTATATCAAGAAATAATAAGCCATCCTGGGAAGCGGTAGATACATCAAAAACAGTAGAGGAAATCTATAATTTAGGTAAGGAAGCTGTTGGTAATGTATATGAATTTGATGCCCATGTATCTGTAAATCAATATGGTCTTTATACATTAAAGGATATTAATTATAGAGATAATGGTGCAGCATTTAAATATTATTTTGCTGGTACAATTACACCAGAATGTGAAAATTACGCTAGTGAATTAAAGGGTAAGGAAAACCAAGTAGTTCGTGTTAAATTTGCGGTAGGCGCAAATCAGGATTGGGACTTACGTGGTGACGTATTAGATATTGTATCTTATGAAAAGGAAGAAGAAAAAGACTCTCATGAATCCTGAGAGCCTTTTTAGTGAGGATTATGGAAAAGATTATTGCAAGCTTTTTAAAGGAAAACAATTTAATAATCGATAAGCCAATTATTGTTGCGGTTTCCGGTGGAGCGGATTCTGTTTCTCTTTTATATGTATTATATAAATTAGGCTATAAAGTAATATTAGCTCATGTTAATCATCATAAAAGAATAGAATCTGAAATAGAAGAAGAGGCAATGCGTAATTTTGCAAAGGAATTAAATATCCCCTTTGAGCTCTTAGAATACCACTATGATGGAATGGATAATTTCCATAATGATTCTCATAACGCAAGATATAATTTCTTTAGAGGCTTATGCAAAAAATATCATACAAATATTATTGCAACTGCACATCACCAGGATGATCAAATTGAAACGGTATTGATGAAGATCATGGAAGGCTCTAATTTATATGGCTATGGTGGTATTGCAATTGTAAATGATGATAATGAATATAAAATTATAAGACCACTACTTTGTGTGGATAAGGAAGAAATCTATTCTTACGTAAAGAAGAATAATTTAGTATATTTTGAGGATAAATCTAATCATGAGGATGATTTCTTAAGAAATAGAATAAGACATCATGTTGTGCCTCTTCTTAAGAAGGAATCACCAACAGTTGGTGAAAAATTTGAGGAATATTCCATTCAAGCACATGAGGCCTTCCAATTTATTAGAAGCTTAAGTAAAGCCTATTTAAAGGAAAATAAGGACTCCTTAATTGTGGATTCATTCAATAAGCTAGATATTGCATTAAAGAAGGATATTATTGCATTAATGCTAGAAAAATATAATATTCGTAAGAATAAGGAAATCGTATTAAATATATTATCTTTAATGGAGGATAATTATGGTACAAAGACGATTCATCTTGAAGGAGAATATGTATTTTCTAGGAGCTATACTATCGGAAAAATCAAAAAAGAAGTCGTGAATAATGATATAAGCTATAAGATGAATAAAGACGATATCATTGTGATTGGAAAGTATAAGTTTTATTTCACAAATTCACATAATAATATTTGTACAAAATCGATTAAACTATGCTATAATGTTTTAGAATTCCCTCTAACCATTAGATATAAGAAAAAAGGGGATAGTATAAACTTGGCTGTTGGCACAAAAAAGGTATCAAGAATATTAATTGATAAGAAGGTGCCAAAGGAGGATAGATTATCTATTCCTATTATAGAAAATGGTAATGGAGAAATACTTTGGGTATATGATTATGCCAAAAGTGATTTTGTTTCAAAACAAAAGAATAGTGGAGATATTTATTTAGTTTGTGAGGTTTTAAATCATGATGAATGATGATATCAAAAAGGTTAGTGTTTCTGAGGCTGAAATTAAGCATATAGTAGAAAAGCTTGGAACACAGATTTCTAAAGATTTTAAAGATAGAAATCCATTATTTATCGGATTATTAAAGGGATGTATTCCTTTTATGTCTGATTTATTAAAATATGTAGATATTGATTGTACACTAGAATATATGAAGGTTTCCTCATATTCGGGTACAGAATCTACAGGAATTGTAACAGTAAAGGGTGGATTACCAGAGGTATTAGGTAGAGAGGTTATCTTAATTGATGATATCCTAGATACAGGTAGAACATTAGCTAACGTTAGAAAAATGTTAATGGATGCTGGTGCTAAATCTGTTACTATTTGCGTATTATTAGATAAGCCAGAGGGAAGAAAGGTAGATATCACACCTGCATATGTTGGTGGGCTTGTACCTAATGAATTCGTAGTAGGCTATGGCTTAGATTATAATGAGCATTATAGAAATTTACCATATATTGGTGTTTTAAAAGAAGAAGTTTATTCAAAATAGGGAGGTCATTATGCAGAATAATAACA
>JAFPSY010000164.1:0-5503 GCA_017413585.1 Acholeplasmatales bacterium | reverse complement strand
TGTACTTCAGGGTGAGCGTCCTATGGCTGCAGATAACAAGACATTAGGTAGATTCCAGCTAGCTGATATTCCAGCTGCACCTCGTGGAGTTCCACAGATTGAGGTTAAGTTCGATATCGATGCAAATGGTATCGTTAATGTATCTGCAAAGAACCTAGGTACTGGTAAGGAGCAAAAGATTACTATTCAGTCTGGTTCAGGCTTATCTGATGCTGAAATTGAGCGTATGGTTAAGGAAGCAGAGGAAAATGCTGAATCTGATAAGAAGCGTAAGGAGGAGGCTGACCTATTAAATGAGGCTAATCAGCTAATCTTCCAGACTAAGAAGTCTCTAAATGACCTACAGAATGTAGATCCTACAGAGAAGGCTAATGCAGAAAGCCTATGTGAGGAATTACAGAAGGCTATCGATAGCCATGACCTAAACTTAGTACGTACTAAGAAGGAAGAGCTTGAAAAGGTAGCTCAGGATATCGCTGTTAAGGCATATCAGCAGACTCAGGGTCAGGGTACTCCAAACGATGGTGGAAACCAGGGTGGCGCAGGCTCTGATGGCACAGTAGATGCTGATTTCTCAGATGTTCAATAATAAATAGAATTTAAAGATTAGTTGAAGGGCAACCCTGCCCTTCAATTATCTTTGGTATAGGAGGTGTAGTTATGGCAGCTAAGCGTGACTACTATGAGGTTTTAGGATTACAAAAGGGAGCCTCAGATGATGAAATAAAAAAGGCATATCGTTCTTTAGCTAAAAAGTATCATCCAGATTTAAATAAGGAACCAGGTGCTGAGGAAAAATTTAAGGAAGTCAATGAGGCATATGAGACCTTATCCGATCCACAAAAGCGTGCAAGATACGACCAATATGGCTTTGATGACCCTACTGCCGGATTCGGTGGTGCAGGTGCATCTGGCTTTGGTGGCGCTGGCTTTGGTGGATTTGAGGATATCATCAATTCCTTCTTTGGTGGAGGAAGAAGAACCTCAAATGGACCTCACCAGGGTGCGGATGTAGAAAAACAAATGAATATTACCTTTGAGGAGGCTGTTTTCGGCTGTAAGAAGAGAATCCGTATCACAGTAGATGATGAATGTATGAGCTGTGGTGGTTCTGGTGCCGCATCGAAAAGCGATGTAAAAATATGTCCTAAGTGCGGTGGACGTGGTCGAGTTATTATGCGTCAACAGACAATCTTTGGCTACACCAATGTAGAAGCACAATGCCCAGACTGTAATGGTAGGGGTAAGATTATTACAAAGAAGTGTCCAGATTGTAATGGTAAGGGTAGAGTAAGAAGAACAAAGGATGTCGATGTAAATATTCCAGCAGGTATCCTATCTGGTATGACCATTCGTGTACCAGGTGCAGGTGAGGCTGGCTTTAATGGTGGACCTAATGGTGATTTATACATTAAGATTTTTGCGGCTGAGCATCCACAATTTAAGCGTGATGGCCAGGATATCTACCTTGAAATTCCACTATCCTTCAGCCAGGCAGCCTTAGGTGATAATATCGAGGTTCCAACCATCGATGGTAATGTTTCTTTAAAGATTCCTCAGGGAACGCAGCCAGGCACAAAGCTTCGTCTTAGAGGTAGAGGTACCAAAAATCCTAAGGGTGGATCCTCAAGAGGTGACCAATACGTCATTTGTAATGTCGTAGTTCCAACGAGCCTATCTAAGGAAGAGGCAGATATTATTTCACAGCTACAAATGTGCGAAAAAAAGGAAAAGAAATCTCCTTGGGAAAAATTTAAGAGCTTATTTAAATAAGATATGGCCTGATTTCATCAGGTCTTTTCTCTTTTGCTTGAATTGACGTTGGAATAATGATAAAATTACAATAGTTTACTTTTGGAGGTATTTGTTTATGGAACAAAATCAATTTGAAGGATTAGAAGAAGTAGAACAGGAGGAAACTTTAATTCCTGAAAAAGCTCCTGAATTAAAGGAATATGAAAAGCTATTATTAGCTGAAAATAATCGAGAGCTTACAGAGAAGGCTATCAATTTGGTTAATGCTGGTTGCTTTAATCAAGTAGAGGAGCCTGTAATTGATTTCTCAAAATACACAAGAATTGAAACTGGAAGAAAGTTTAGAGGCCTATATAACCTATATCAGAATAATGAAACTATGGAATTAGTATTCATTTGCCCTCTTGTTGAAAATAACAAGGGTGATGTAGATGAAAAAAAGAATATGGCACCATATGCATATGATTGCATCATAACAGAGGCAATGGATGAGGAAACATATCAAATGGTATTAAAGGCTGCAAAGCATAATATTAGTGTATTCGTACCTGCCCTACGTATTACAGCTTATGTAGTTTATTTAGCCTTTGTTGCCATCGGTCTTGTTATTTGGGCTATGGCTTTCTTTACAATGGTAGATCAAAGCTTTACTCAGGCTGTATATTTCTCTTGCTTCTATGCATGTGGCTTTATTACAGCTGATGTTTTAGGATTACCATTATTATTCCTAATGGAAATGAAATATAGAAAGTATAAAGAACAATAATTATGCAAAAATACTTCATCACAACCAAAAATTTATCAAGTGGGGTTATTTTAGGCGATGATGCATACCAAATTCAAACGGTCCTACGATATAAGGGCGGAGAGAAGATTATGGTAAGTGATTCAAATAAAACCTATTATGCAAAAATTAATACCGTTACTAAGGATGAGGTTACTTTTGAAATATTAGAAGAAAAAGCCGGTAATACAGAGTTGCCGGTTTTTGTATCTATATTTCAAGGCTACCCTAAGGGCGATAAAATGGAGGAAATCATCAAGCATGGAACAGAGCTTGGTGCTAAAGAAATCATTCCAACATTTATGAAAAGAAGTATTGTCAAGCTTGAGGAAAAAAAGATCAACTCTAAGCTTGAACGCTTTAGAAAAATTGCTAAAGAGGCAGCAGAACAATCCTATAGAGATAGTATTCCAAATATACCTTCCATACCCTATCTAAAAACTATCGATTTTTCGTCTTTTGATGTGAAAATTGTATGTTATGAGGAATCTGCAAAAAATGGCGAATTAAAGGCATTTAAGAGCATTATATCTAATTTAAGTGAGAATATGAGAGTCGCATGCGTCATTGGCCCTGAGGGTGGAATCGATGATGCGGAATTAGAATACCTAAAGGCTTTGGGCTTTATTCCTTGTGCCTTAGGCCCAAGAATATTAAGAACAGAAACGGCAGTATTTTATATATTATCTGCAATCAGTTATGAAATGGAGCTAAAGAAATGAAAAAGGTAGGCTTTATAACCTTAGGCTGCAAAGTAAATATTTATGAAAGCAATGCGCTTAAATGCGAGCTTACGGATAGAGGCTATATAGTAGGTGAGGCAGATAGTGATTGTGATTGCTTCATCATCAATACCTGTAGTGTAACGAATACTGCAGATTCGAAAAGCCGTAAAATGATTCATAAATGTATTAAAATGAATCCATCGGCAATTATTTGTGTTATGGGCTGTTATGCACAAACCAACGATGAGGCAAAGGAAATTGATGGAATCGATATTCTAATTGGTAATGGTAATAAAAAATCTGTAGTAGATACCATTGATTCTATGCTAAGTGGCAATAGAAAAGAAAAAAGAATCGATATTCTAAATATTTTAGAGGCTACAGAATATGAAAAGCTTGGTGTAACAAGCTATGATCATACAAGAGCCTTCGTTAAAATTGAGGATGGCTGTGAAAACTTTTGTACCTACTGTATTATTCCTTATGCTAGAGGACCTGTAAGATGTAAGCCTATAGATGAGGTTATAGAGGAATTAAAAAGAATTACAGAGGAAGGCTATTTAGAGGTTGTTTTATCTGGTATTCATACAGGAAGATACAAGGATCATGATGTTAATTTCTCAGGCCTTGTAAAAAGAATATTAAATGAGGTGCCTAAGCTTAAAAGATTAAGAGTATCCTCTATTGAAATGAATGAGGTAGATGATGAATTCATTGCCCTTATGAAGGATCATAAGGTCATTGCAAATCACCTACATTTACCACTTCAAGCAGGAAGTGATTTAATCCTATCTAAAATGGAAAGAAAATATGATGTAAAGGCATATATAGATAAGGTAAATGCCCTAAGAGGTGCTAGACCAGATATTTCTATTACAACCGATGTCATAGTAGGATTTCCTTATGAAGGTGAAGCTGAATTCATGGAAACCTATAATCTATGTAAGAATCTTGGCTTATCTAAGCTTCATGTTTTCCCTTATTCCATGCGAAAGGGCACTAAAGCCTCTTTAATGCCTCAGGTAAAAGATAGCGAGAAAAAGGATAGAGCGAAAAGATTAATCGAATTATCCAATTATCTTGAGGAGGAATACGCTAAGAAATTCATTGGTTGTACCCTAGATATCATTCCAGAACAAGAAACCCTAGGTGGAATGATGATGGGACATACCTCTAATTTCTTACAGGTATTTATGCCTAAGGATTTAGATAAAATAGGTAAGCTTTATAATGTTAAAATCACAAAAATAGAAAATGGTAAAATCTACGGAGAAATACTTTAAAAATTAATTTTTTTCTTATTGACAAAGGATTTACCATTATGTATAATACTTATTGCAGTTTGTACTGCAAGAGTATTAACGTGCCGGCGTGATGAAATTGGCAGACATGATAGACTTAGAATCTATTGCGACGAGCGTGCAGGTTCAAGTCCTGTCGCCGGCACCACTTGAAATGAATGTGTTGATTTATAAATCAGCACTTTTTTCTTTTTTAGGCTTAAATGCTGCAAATATTAATGATTTATAGAACATTTCAGCCATAAATATAGCAGTATCTTTAATTTCATTGATAAAGTGAAAAGAAAGTTTATAATACTATTTTAAATAACAATTATGCGACAACAAAAAGACCCTACAAAGTAGAATCCACCTTTGTTCTAAGTGTCTACTTTATAGGGTCTATTTTAGAGTAAGGCTCTTTTTCTTTTAGCGCCATTTTTCTAAAATAATATTTAAAAAAACGTTTTACAAAAAGCATTTGTTATAGTATAATAAAAATCCTAAAAACGTTCGAAAATTTAATAGAAAAGGTGAAAAGAAATTATGCAAATTATAAATGAAGTTGTAATGGGCAATTCATTGGTAGAAAAAATTGCTGAAGGATTACACATTGAAAGTGGTAATAGCGTTGTCATAATGTCAATTGCTATTATTCTATTCGTAGGTTTTTTAGCCACTAGATTAACAAAATTAGTAAAACTTCCAAATGTTACAGCATATATCGTTGTTGGTATTTTATTAGTTCCTATCTGGACCATTATTCCCGCTGGTATAGATGGAATTATTCCAACAAGAGTTATAGATGGAATGAGCTTTTTAACGGATATAGCCTTAGCATTTATCGCTTTTGGTGCTGGAGAGTTTTTTAAAATTGATGTTTTAAAGAAATCGGGTGGAAAAGTAATCGTAATTACTATTTTTGAGGCATTAATGGCAGTAGTGGTAGTATTCTGTCT
>JAFPSY010000163.1:0-22893 GCA_017413585.1 Acholeplasmatales bacterium | reverse complement strand
TCGATGATAACTGGAGACTTCTGCTCTTCAGCAGTCTCAAGAATTGCCTTAGTCCATTCAAGATTGTTTGTGTTGAATGCACCAATTGCATAATGGCCTTCACGAGCGGCCTGCATCATGTCTTTAACATTAACTAATGCCATATTAAATAAATCCTCCTATATTTGTACTTTATAGTACACCATGCGATATAAATTATATTCTAAATGATTTTGATTATCAATAAATCGAAATCAAAAATGAGATGAAATCGCTATCTTAAAGAATTCCATTATGCTTCACTTAAAGATAATGTTACAACGACATCTCCATTCGATAATAAAGCCTTAAGTTCCTCTTTTGATAAATGAATATGACCAAGCTTTGTATAGCTCCAGGTATTTGAACCATAAAATATTACAAGCTGATTACTAGAATACAAAACGATATCTCCATAATCTGTTGTCAATTCTTGATCACTAGATGGAAGCCTGTGTCCTATACTTCCAACCTGTTCAAATCCACCATACATATGCATAGAAATTACAAGAGTATCCTTAGCTAATTTCTTTAATTCCTTAACCGATGCATTATCATAGAATGTTGCATCTACAAGAGTATCATTTATTTTTAAAATCATGTTCATTTCATCTACCTCCACTATATTATTTGTTGTTGTATTTATAGAACTACAAGATGTAATCCCAAATATGCCGAAAAGCATAAGGTATAAAAGTCTAATTTTCACTCGCATCACCCTCATTAAAATTATACAACAAAAAATATATCTATATTTAAAAAAGAGCAATTGCTTGCTCTTATTTTGAATATAGCTTATGTGCATAGAATTCAGGCTCTGTTGTAACCTCAATCTTAAGCTTCTTTAATACCTCAGAATCTACCTGTGGAAGAATTACAGTAGAATGTGCCTGAGTGAATTTTAATTCATCAATCTTCTTTAATGCCATATCTGCAAGTGGGTTTGTTGTTGCAGAAATCGCAAGTGCAATTAAAATCTCATCTAAATGTAATCTTGGGTTATGATTTCCAAGCTTATCAATCTTCATTTGTGAAATTGGTTCTATAATTGCAGGTGCAATTAGAGGAATCGAATCACGAATACCTGCTAGAGTTTTTAATGAATTTAATATTAATGCGGCAGGTGCACTAAGTAGTGGAGTTGTACGAGATGTTACAATCGTACCATCCTCAAGCTCAAGTGCCATTGCCTCAGTACCGCTCTTCTTCTTTTTATCTAATGCAGCTTGAACGCATTTTCTATCCTCAACGCCAATATTAAGCTGTCTCATTAATAATAGGATTTTATCTACAGCCTCTTGGCCAATCTTACCATTTCTTAAATCAACCAAAGAATTTAAATATCTTCTTATGATTTCATCCTTAGATGCTTGGCATGCAGCCTCATCATCACATATAGCAAAGCCTGCCATATTTACTCCCATATCTGTTGGAGATTTATATGGTGATTCACCATAAATAGCCTCAAACATAGATTTTAATACAGGGAATATTTCAACATCTCTATTATAATTAACTGCTAAGCTATTATATGCCTCTAAATGATATGGGTCAATCATATTGACATCATTTAAGTCTGCAGTCGCAGCCTCATAGGCTAAATTTACAGGGTGCTTCAAAGGGATAGACCAAATAGGGAATGTTTCATACTTCGCATATCCAGCCTTTACTCCTCTTTTATTTTCATGGTAAAGCTGAGATAGGCAGGTTGCCATTTTTCCAGAGCCAGGTCCTGGTGCAGTAACGACAACAATAGGACGCTCTGTTTCTATATATTGATTCTTACCAAATCCATTTTCTGAAATAATATTATTTATATCATGTGGATATCCAGCAATTTCATAATGTAGGTATGTCTTAACACCTAGATTATTAAGTTTTTTCTTGAAGCTTGCTACCTGTGGTGCAGTTTGATATTGTGTAATACAAACAGAACCAACAAATAAGCCAGAAGCACGGAAGGCATCAATCAATCTTAAAACCTCAGTTTCATAATTGATGTTTAAATCTCCACGCATCTTATTTTTAAGAATGTCCTTTGCATTAATTGCAATAACTACTTCTACCTTATCCTTTAAGGTTAATAGCATTCTAAGCTTAGAATCTGGCAAGAAGCCTGGTAATACTCTTGATGCATGATAATCATCAAAAAGCTTTCCTCCAAATTCAATATAAAGCTTGTTTCCAAACTTAGAAACTCTATCCAAGATATTTTTGGATTGTAATTCTAGATACTTTTCATTATCAAAAGCTAATCTCATACTTTTCATCTCTTCCCAGGGGTAAAATATAATAAAAAAAATAAAACTCCCATTTGAGGGAGTGTTTTTCTAGGGTGCCCTTAAATATTATATTATATACAATAATATAGGTCAAATAAAATTTAAGATTTTTCTTTTATTTTTTTGGTAATAATATATACTATAAATAGGTGATGACATTGAAGAATTTAAACAAATTAATTAGATACTTATACGATAAAAAAGAGAGCACATTATATTTTTACGATAAAAAAACAGAGAGTGTTTTAATATATGAAGAGGAATGGGCAAAGATTCATGATTCCCTAAAGGTTCATCATTTAGATGATTACTCAATAGATGAAATGCCTTTGTCAAATTTTACAGCACTAGAATTATCCATAATTCCACTTCCCAAAGTAAGTAATTCTGAAGTAATGAGCGCCTTTGTTCAAAAAAATGAAAATGATGCTTTAAAGGATTGTCTACATAAGAAAAACTCATATAATCATTTCAAAGAATTAATTTCGGAATATAACCTTGAGGATGAATACAACATATTTGAGGAAAACTTCTATAAGCAAGTCATTAAAGAGTGGGCTTTTATAAATAATGTTGTATATAAAAAAATATCAAAAACCCAAAAAAGAACCCTTGTTGAAAAAGCAAACAGAATAATGGAATATGAACCATGGAAATATTTTTCTGACCAAGATCATATAACCATTCATTTTAATGATGATGAGATTTCATATATTGTATTAGGAAATGCTGGGTCTTGTTATGGACTATGTGTTTATTTTGGAGAGGAAGGTTTTAAACAGTTAAATTTAGAATGTATCCTTGCAGAAATAGATGATAGATCTATACTCCCACATATGATAAAAAATTCCTATGCAATCTATTTTGATTATTATGATGATCTAAATATAGAGGAGAAAGACTTCTTAGATTCAACTCTTAAAGAAATAAAAAACATAAAATACCCTTCCTTCCACGAATTCAAAATTGGTAGGCCATTCGATTATGTACACTCGAATGCTCAATTCCAAGAACTGAATTATGCATTACAGATGTTTATTCTATTTATTCATGAATATTCCAAAAATCCAAGACACTATAATGACATCTTTGATTTAAATGTTACCATAGATAAAGATTACAATGTTAAATATAGGAAAGCAAACAACGATCAAATAGATCCACCATACTTTAATGAATTGTTATTATTAGAGGAAAATAATTTCAAAAAAGGAAACCACACATACGTATTTGATTTAATTGGTTCTCCTGCTCCAGTTATAAAGGATGGAGAAGCATATTTACCATTTATTCCAATTATATTAGATAAAAATACCAAAAAAATAATATATGCAACTCCTACTGTTGCACCAACAGCAGATTATATTAGTCCGATTTATACAGATATAAAGGAATTCTTTACAAAAACAAGAGCACCTAAAGATATTATTGCATTAAATCCAATTTCAAATATAGTCGCAGCGCTGCTTCTAAAGGATCCAAGTAAAGTTTCTATGTCTCCTGAAAGAAACCCTATAATTGAGAAATTTAAAGAGGGGCTTTTAGAAGAATTATTATCTAATGCAACCATTCAAAAAGAATATGTTCAATAGGCCTAAAGCATCACTCTTTAGGCCTTTTTTTATAAAGAAAAGGGGCAAATGCCCCTTGAATTAATTATTTGTATTACTATTCTTTACAACAACATCGTGTGCTCCACCTTCAACGATAGATACACTAGATACTAATGTTAATTTAGCCTTAGATTGTAATTCAGGAATAGATAATGCACCACAGTTACACATTGTATGACGAATCTTAGATAATGTAACTGCAAGTGTATCATGAAGTGGACCAGCATATGGAACATAAGAATCAACACCTTCAACAAAGGAAAGCTTCTTTGAACCACCTAAATCATATCTTTGCCAGTTTCTTGCACGAGCGCTTCCTTCACCCCAATATTCCTTCATATAGTTACCATTTACAAGCATTTTCTGTGTTGGAGACTCATCGAATCTTGCAAAATATCTACCAAGCATACAGAAGTCACAGCCCATAGCTAAAGCAAGTATAATATGGTAATCATGAACAATACCACCATCAGAGCAAATAGGAATATAAATACCAGTTTCCTTAAAGTATTCATCTCTTGCCTTTGCAACCTCAATAACTGCAGTTGCCTGACCACGACCAATACCCTTAGTTTCTCTTGTGATACAAATAGATCCTCCACCAATACCAATCTTGATGAAATCAGCACCAGCCTCAGCTAAGAAACGGAAGCCTTCTCTATCTACGATATTACCAGCACCAACCTTAACCTTATCTCCATACTTATCTCTAATCCACTTGATTGTATTCTTCTGCCAGCAAGAGAATCCCTCAGAGGAATCAATACATAATACATCAGCACCAGCCTCAACTAATGCAGGTACTCTTGTCTCATAATCTCTTGTGTTGATACCAGCACCAACAATATATCTCTTATGAGAATCTAATAGCTCTAATGGATTTTCCTTATGAGAGGCATAATCCTTACGGAATACAAATGCAACTAAACAACCATTTTTATCGACAATTGGAAGACTATTTAACTTATGCTCAAAAATAATATCATTTGCTTCCTTTAAAGAAGTTCCCTCTGGAGCTGTAATCATTTTTTCAATAGGTGTCATAAATTCCTTAACCTTTAAGGTTGCTTCCATACGAGAAACTCTATAATCTCTACTAGATACAATACCCATTAGCTTACCAGATGGTGTACCATCGGCAGTAATCGCAACAGTGGAATGACCTGTTTCCTCTTTAATTGCTAAAACGTCAGCTAGGGTATCCTCAGGGGATAGGTTACAATCACTTGTAACAAAGCCTGCCTTATAGGATTTAACCTTCTTTACCATTGCAGCTTGATTCTCAACCGTTTGAGAACCATAAATAAAGGAAATTCCACCTTCCTTTGCTAAAGCAATTGCCATCGTATCGTTAGATACAGATTGCATGATTGCAGAAATCATAGGAATGTTCATAGAAATTGCTGGTTCTTCACCCTTTTTAAATTTTACAAGTGGTGTCTTTAGAGAAACATTTTGTGGAATACAATTCTCATCAGAGTAACCAGGAACTAACAAATACTCACTAAAAGTATGTGATGGTTCATCATAATAAAAAGCCATATCATAATCCTCCAAAAATATTATAATTTTAAACCATTTTAACATTTAAAGCATTTATTTTCAATATAATTTAACCTCATTCCTTTATGGAAGCGATTACCATTTTCATAATTAAAGAAAAAAGGATGAATGCTAATCTAGTAGCACTCATCCAATATTTATTAAGCCTTATTGTTAGAGCCTAAAACTTCTACAATCTTATGCTTTACAACATCCTTAACATTCTTTCTACCATCGCCTAAATACTGACGTGGGTCGAAATGATCAGGATGCTCATCAAAATGAAGACGGATTGCTGCAGTCATACCTAAACGTAAGTCTGAGTCAATGTTAATCTTACATACAGCCATCTTAGCTGCTTCTCTTAGCTGATCCTCTGGAATACCGATAGCATCTGGCATCTTTCCACCATGCTCGTTAATGATCTTAACATATTCCTGTGGAACGGATGAAGAACCATGTAATACAATAGGGAATCCTGGTAATCTCTTTTCAACTTCCTTTAAGATATCGAATCTTAGTGGAGGTGGAACTAAAATACCATCCTTATTTCTTGTACACTGCTCAGCCTTGAACTTGTATGCACCATGAGATGTACCAATAGCGATTGCTAAAGAGTCAACACCAGTACGAGTTACGAAATCCTGTACCTGATCTGGATCTGTATAGCTTGACTTACCAAACTCAACCTTTACATCATCCTCAACACCTGCTAAAGTACCAAGCTCAGCTTCTACTGTTACATAACGACCACGAGCCTTAACGTCATGAGCGTAATCACAAACCTTCTTTGTTACTTCAACATTCTCTTCATAAGGATGACCAGAATAGTCAATCATAACAGATGTAAAGCCATCATCGATACAAGCCTTACATAATTCGAATGAATCACCATGGTCTAGGTGTAAAACGATTGGAATATTAGGATTGTTCTCTACAGCTGCTTGAACCATATGAACTAAGTATCTAGCGTTAGCATACTTTCTAGCACCAGAAGATACTTGTAGGATAACTGGAGAATTTAATTCACCAGCAGCTTCAGTGATAGCCTGAACGATTTCCATGTTGTTAACATTGAAAGCACCAACAGCATATCCTTCCTTATAAGCTTTTTCAAATAATTCTTTTGAATTTACTAAAGGCATTATTCATTCCTCCTATAATTATTAATGTAATAAATGCTATTTATATCGTACCACATTTTTAAGCTTAAAACTATAAAAACTATAAATTATTCATCTAAATTTGCATGAAGTACGGATTCTGTTTGATTATTGCGATACTCTTTTAGCTTTTTAGATAATTTTGCATCAGATGTAGCTAAAATAGCTACTGCAGATAATGCTGCATTCTTTGCGCCATTGATGGCAACAGTAAGTACAGGAACACCACCAGGCATCTGTACTATAGATAATAAGGAATCAAGTCCATTTAATGCACGAGACTTCACTGGAACACCTATGACAGGTAATGTAGTCATTGCAGCTACCATGCCAGGTAGGTGAGCAGCACCTCCTGCACCTGCAATAATTACTTTAATTCCTCTTCCCTCTGCATTCTTTGCATATTCATACATCAAATCTGGAGTTCTATGTGCAGAAACAACCTTTTTCTCGTATTCTACTCCAAATTCATCAAGCATGCTACAAGCATCCTTCATTACCTCATAATCTGAAGTTGATCCCATTATAATTCCAACAGATACCATAATTAGTCTCCAATAATTTCAAATAATCTCTTTGCAGCTAATGCTGGGCCCTCATGCTCCATTCCTGGAACCGCAAGTCTTGTATGTAATACACCAACTGGTGTACCATCCTCAAATAATTTATCGAATACCTTATCGATAATTACTCTAGTCTTATCTTCTCTTTGAACTGGTCCAAATGGATTTGCAAAGAATGTTTCTGTCATACCAACCTCTTGTGTTGTACCCTTAGCTCTTCTTGCACCACGAATGAAGATCTTCTTTGCTTCCTCAGCAGTCTTATAGAATTCAACTGCATCCTCGCATTCAGGATCATAGTTGTTTGCATATAATACCATATCAACACTATAGCCTTCCATAATTTGAGGATATGTTGCAACAGGGATAACTAAACGAGAGTTTGTCTTATCAGGATTCATGAAGATTGCTCTATCCATTTCACGGTAAGCATATCCACCAGTCATATCATCTAATCTTACGAATGCACCAATTTCAGTACCATAAGCCTTGATATTACCTTTTTCATCAAACTTAAATGTACCCATATCATCGAAGATTGTAAGCTGAGAGGAAATATCATCTCCAGCCATTTCAGATAATGCCTCTAGAGATTCACTCTTACCAGCACCAGAATCACCAATGATGATGATAT
Organism: Acholeplasmatales bacterium; assembly: GCA_017413585.1. Classification (GTDB taxonomy): domain Bacteria; phylum Bacillota_I; class Bacilli_A; order Acholeplasmatales; family Anaeroplasmataceae; genus Anaeroplasma. The sequence continues at coordinate 15,078 of JAFPSY010000163.1, read as the reverse complement.
TCTTTGTCTTACCACTCTTCATGGTAATATGTACACATGCACCATGAAGTGGTAATCCACCCTCTTCAATCATCTTAGTATTATATAAGGTTAATAGCATCTTCTTCATATATCCGAAATAATCGATAGATGAATTGTGAGGTGCTACACCTACATAAATATCATTTTTCTTATCATAATAGAAATAAGATTCATCCTCATAATCTGCACCAAATACATAGATTAATTCAGGCTTCTTGCCTGCAACCTCAGATACTGGTACAAATTCAAATAAATTACATAATGTAATACCATGAGCAAGATAATCTCTATGGAAATATACATAAGCAAGTGCACTACCTACCTTTGCAGCATAGCAATAATATTCCTGTGCCTTGAAGTTATCCTTAATCCAGTTGATTGGATTTTCCTTTGCCTCAGGGTAAGTACCTGTTCTCTTATTCTTATCGGAATAAGAAATGAATGGTGGACGAATAATAATCTCCTCAATTGCTTCACAATCTCTTAAGAATGCATATTCAGAATCTTTAGCCATCCAATGATTCTTAGAAATTAAGATAGCTGCATTTGTACCTGCAGGAAGCTGACGGTAAATTGGGAAACGATGACCATAAAGCTTTTCACAAATAGTACGATATGTCTTAAGTACTACATCGTTGAATTCAGTTTGTGCTTCAATGAAGGATGCAGTTTCAATACCATCCATAGTTGCACGAGTGAATACTACTGCATATCTTTCTAGCTTTCTCCAATAATCATAAAAGTTTTGTACTAAATCGTACCATACATCCTTACGAGATAAGGATTGGTTGTAGAATGGGTCAAAGGATTGAACCTCTTCTACATCAAATTCTAGTAAAAACTTAAATAGACGAATTGTCTTTTCCTTTACATCACGCTTTGTAAAGATGTTTAAAACAGGTAAAAAAGCTTGGTTTTCTGTTTTATATAGATGATCTACATACTTGCCCCATACCTCTTTAAAGCAGGCACTAGATAACACCTCAGCTTCGGTCTTACAGAATTTCTCTGAGAAATTCATAATCACCTGTCTTTTTCCTGTAACATATTCCATAAATAATCTCCTCCTATACTGCTTAGAATAATCCTACAATCTTATCATCAACAATATCCATTCTCTCCGCAGCAGGCTCCTTTGGTAAGCCTGGCATTCTCATAATATCTCCACTTAATGCGACAATAAAGCCAGCACCAATGGATGGTGTAACTCCACGAATCGTAACTGTGAAGTTCTCTGGTCTACCTAATAATTTAGGATTATCTGTTAATGAATATTGTGTTTTTGCCATACAAACTAATTGATTTTCAAAGCCAAGCTTTGTAAGTCTTGCAATTTGGTTCTTTGCATCCTGTGTGAATTCAACATTAGTTGCACCATAAATTTCCTTACAAATCTTAACAATCTTATCCTTAATTGGATCCTTTTCATCATAAATGAATCTAAATTCATTCTTACCATTTTCAATTTGGTCAATAACCTTCTTAGCTAAATCGATAGCACCTTCGCCACCCTTAGCCCATACCTCAGATAGACTTACTGGATGACCATTCTCTATACTCCAATCCTCTAAAGCCTTTAGCTCAGCCTCTGTATCAGATGTGAAGCGGTTAATTGCAACGACATAAGGTAATCCAAATTTCTTAATGTTTTCAATATGCTTCTCTAAATTACCAAATCCAAGCTTTAATGCTTCTACATTTTCTTGGCCTAAATCTTCCTTCTTAACTCCACCATGCATTTTTAAAGCACGAATAGTTGCAACAATAACTACAGCATTTGGCTTTAAATTTGCCTGACGACATTTAATATTTAAGAACTTCTCAGCACCTAAGTCAGCACCGAAGCCTGCCTCAGTTACAACATAATCGCCATAGGATAGGGCCTTCTTTGTTGCTATTACGGAATTACATCCATGGGCAATATTTGCGAATGGTCCACCATGAATAAATGTTGGTGTATGCTCTAATGTTTGTACTAGATTTGGCTTTAAAGCATCCTTTAAAATCATCATTAATGCACCAGTAATCTTTAAATCCTTAATGGTTACTGGCATTCTATCTCTATTGTATGCTACTACAGTTCTATCTAGTCTTGCTCTTAAATCATCCATATCCTTTGCTAAGCATAGGATAGCCATAATTTCAGATGCAACAACGATATCGAAATGATCCTCTCTTGGAACACCATTGGTATGTCCGCCAAGACCAACCACACAGTTTCTTAATGCACGGTCATTCATATCAATAACTCTATGCCATGTAATTCTTGTAGGATCAATATCAAGCTCATTGCCATGGAACATATGATTATCGATAACTGCAGCAACACAGTTGTTTGCAGCTTCAATCGCATGGAAGTCGCCAGTAAAATGTAGGTTGATATCCTCCATTGGCACTACCTGTGCATATCCTCCACCTGCAGCTCCACCCTTTACACCTAAAACTGGGCCAAAAGATGGCTCACGAAGTGCAATGACAGTCTTCTTGCCAAGACGGTGAAGTGCATCACCTAAACCAATAGTAGTTGTTGATTTACCTTCTCCTGCTGGAGTTGGGTTAATTGCGGTAACTAAGATTAATTTACCATGCTTGTTACCAAAAGAATCTAAGGCAACCTTTGCCTTATATTTGCCATAAAGCTCTAAGGAATCATCATCAATTCCTAACTCCTTAGCAATTTCAGTTACAGGCGCCATTTTTGCAGCCTGTGCAATTTCTAAATCTGTAAACATACAATTTCGCTCCTTTGTTTTTGTTTGTAGTACAAAGTCATTTGTTTTTCACAAATATACACATATGATACCACATTAGTTAGTTTTTTAAAACTCAAAAATATTTGGTTTTCTTAGAAAACGTTTTATTTTAAGGTTACGGTTTTACACTCAAAATCAACTAAAACCTTCTCCTCCCTAGAGGTTGGAATATTCTTACCAATAAAATCCGCTCGAATTGGTAATTCCCTATGACCTCTATCTACAAAAACTGCAAGCTCAATCTTGGCAGGGCGTCCCATGTCAATAATTGCATCCATCGCAGCTCTTGCACTTCTTCCTGTAAATAAAACATCGTCTACTAAGACAATGACTTTGCCATTAATGTTTTCTGTTAAAATGTTTTTAACATCACTTTTCTTCTCATCATCTCTATGAGAGGAAATATCTATAGATTCAACAGGTACGCTTACTCCCTCAAATAAAAAAATAAGGGACTGTATTTCCTTTGCTATTGGAGTCCCTTTCTTCTCTATTCCGACCAGAATTAGAGAGGAAAGATCTTCATTTCTTTCTATGATTTCATGCGTCATACGCTTTAACGTTCTCAAAAACTGTTCGTTTTCTATTATTGTTTTCATATTGTACCTCTCTGGATATCTTTAATATTTGCTTATTATTATACTATTTAATAATGTAAAAAGGAAGCCTTTAAGGCTTCCTATTTCATTTTTTATTCTTCTTCTAAATCATCTGCAGGAAGATTTGCGTTATGATATACTGCTTCAAAATCATCGTACTCTTCAAGCATTGATAAGAATCTCTTGAACTTCTCTAAATGATCTTCATCTAAATCTACATAGCTAGATGGAACCATAGTTACCTCGCACTGATCGAAGTCTAAATCCTCTTTTACAGCTAAAAGAGCATTCTTGATGCCTTCAAAATCATTAGGTGCAGCTGTAATATTTACATAGCCATCCTCATCAGTAGATAAATCCTCAAAATCTAAGCCAGCTTCCATTAAAGCTTCCATAGTCTCATCCTCAGATAAGCCCTCATAAGAGAATACTGCCTTACGAGCAAACATATAGGATACAGATGTACCAATAGTACCACCAGTCTTATTGAATGCTGTACGAGCCTCTGTATATGTACGGTTATCATTATCTGTTAGGAATTCAACAATAACAGCTACCTGTCCTGGACCATAGCCTTCATAAACCTTTTCCTTAGTAGCGCCGGATGTTACACCCTTAGCCTTTTCAATTGCACGCTTGATAACGTCTGCAGGACACTGGTCCTTCTTAGCTCTAGCGATAACGTTCTTTAAACCCTGGTTCATTTCAGGATCAGGAACACCTGCCTTAGCTGCTGCAAAGATTTCCTTATTCCATCTTGCATATTTTGCGGATTTCATAGCTGCTGTCTTAGCCATAGATGCAGCACGAACTTCATGAGCTCTACCCATAATTTTACACAACCTTTCGATTTTTAAATTTCAATTACTTTAATATTATATAAAAAAACATATTCCCTTGCAAGATTTTTTTAAAAGTGGATTTATTGGTAGTTATAATTTATAACTAATACCTCACTTGCACCAGTGGTTCTTAGTGGGAATCCCCAAGCACCATAGCCTCTTGTGACGAAGAAATTAAAGCTTCCCTCCTGATATAAGCCATAGCTTATACAGCCATATCTGATTTTATGATATAAGCCAATAATAATATTTCCTGGGAAGATTTGTCCATCATGCGTATGACCAGATAGCTGTAAAATCGCATTCTCCTTTAAGCTATCCTTATAATCCTGTGGCTGATGATCTAATACAATCAAATCTAAAGCAGAATCATATAAATTCTTTCTTTTTAAAATAGCTTCTATAGATTCTCTTGTTCTAGATTTACCACCATAATAATAATCTCTTCTTCCAACTAAACGAAATGCATCTGCAATAACTTTTGCATCATCATCTAAATAATGGAAATTAGGGGCTAGATTTTCTACCTCATGGAAGAAATCATTTACCTCAAATAAGGAATTCGTTTCAAATTCATGATTACCAGAAATATCATATATTCCATAGGTTGATTTGATTTCCTTCATATAGGATGCAAAGACATTATAATCTAAATAATCCTTGCCTCTTGATGAGGATTCTGATGCATATTTATCGATGGTATCACCTAAAAAGAAAATGACATCGGCTTCTTCCTTATTTAAATCTTTAACTAAATCCGATAAATCAACAATTCCACCGGTTGTACCATAGTGAATATCCGATACGGCAACAATCTTTAAATGATTTTCTCCACGTCCAATCGAGATATTGGCTTCCACTGGATTCTTTAAGGAAATGATACCAATAAGAATGATAAGGATAGATAATCCAATATTACCTAAGGTAAAATAGGACATAAATCTATTTTTCTTATAAAATTTAAATTTATCGGATATAGTCCTTTTATTTTCAATGAGATAAATAATAAGTTTATATATGGATAAAAGGATAAAGGTTCCAATAAAGGCTAATAGGAAATAAATTAAGAATGCTGCATCTAAAAAGCCAATAGTAGAAAATACCTCAAGAAGCTTTATACCACTTCTTTCCATGTAATCATAGGCACTAAAGAAGGGGAATAATATAACAAATGTAGATATTAGGAATAATACCCAATCTAACTTCTTATTTAGCTTATATATTGCCTTTGATACAAATTTCATTAATAGAATTACTGCAACTAAATAAGCAAATATACCAATGATAAATAAGGTTAATTCTGTGCTTCTTGGATAATCATTCCATATCTTCTTATATCCACCATTTATACTAATTCTTACTAGGGTATAAATAATATCGATAGAAAATATTGTTAAGAATTCAATACTTATACATCTTTTAATTCTTACACTTATTTTTTTAGATAAATGGAATATAAAAGGAATGACATACATATAATATAATGCTCCAAATATACCCCATAGAATCGATACGATTAAATTTGTATATCTTGTATTACTATTAAAGGGAAGCCATCTTGAATATTGCCAAAGCTTTGTTTTAAATATAGCCTCACAGCTTGTGCCTATAACCTCTTCAAAGATATAGGATAATACGAATACTAAAGCAAAGGAAAATAAATAATTCTTTAAATTTCTTTCCGGAAATCGATTAATTAAGCATATACCCACAATAAAGAATCCATAAATAGGAATAAATGGACCACATAAGAATCCACGGTCTACAAAGCTTTTCGCTGTAATATATTCTAATACAGTTTCTAAAATAAAGCCTAAAATACCTATAATAATGAATTCAAATAAAATCCCAAATAAGCTTTCCTTTGATATATGAAGAAAAGGAAATTTCTTATTCATTTTTATATCAAACAGCATAAAACCATCTCCCAATGTGTTAATCTTCTTTTTTATTTCTCTTCCATTTTACAATTAAAAGGATAATAAATCCAATAGATAATAAAGCTGCCCCCAAGGAATATCCAGAAAAATCAACCAAAACATCACTCATAAGGCCAAATCTTCCTGGAGTTATCATTTGTAAAAGCTCTGTAAAGCCTGAAAATAAGAATCCATAAACAAAGATAATACCTATTTTTATTGCGACATGCCACCATTTTTTATTACTACAATACATAAAGCAGGATAAGGATGCAAAGATTGCTAAAATTAAGAATATACCAAAATGTCCTAAGCCCTTTCTTACATAAATATATATAAAATCGGATATATTCTCTACAAAATCCTTTTGTCTTACAATAAGCTTTACCTCACTTTTCGCTAAGGTACCTGAAGAATCCTTTACCTCTAGTGTTATGATTGCTTCTCCTACTCCCATAGGAGTTATAACTCCATCATCTCCAATTTTGGCAACGGATAAATCGGATGAGGAATAAATAGTAGATTGAATCGTAGAGTATTTTGTAAAATTATATTTTATCGTAATAGCTTCTCCATTAATAATCGTAATGGAATCCTCATTTATAGTATAGTTTCCTGTAATTTTTAAATTATTTGCTTCATTTAAGGAAAGTAAATTCGATACATGAACCTTTATCGTTCTATCTAAATTACTATATTCCTCTTTGAAATTTAATAGTGTATCTCCAATACCTACAATCAAAAGCTTATTATTGGATACCTTAATACAAGACTTGTTACTCGATGTAACCTGAATACTTTTTCTTGTAATATCACTATCTAATAAAATATTATAGGTTATTTTATCACTCTTATATAGATTTAATATATCTGGATTATTATATATTGCCTCATCCCCACCTTGAGGCTTTATATGAATATCTATAGATATATTCTTTGTATCCTTATGAATAATGGTTAAAGGATATTCTATTTTAGCATCATATATAATCTTGTCCTCTAGGGTAGGATAAAAGGATATAGTAGTATTTCCTACCATTTTTGCTTGAATGATGGTTTCATTTTCATTTTGAATATAGGAAATATTCTTATTCGATACCTCTACATGATAATCATATATAGAATTAGAATGAATAGAACATACATATTCCTTATTTAATATTAAAGTATTTTCTATAATATCATCCTCAATAGATAGTGGATAATATGCATATAAATCTACTACTTTAGATACTCCTGAGGATTTATGTATCATAAGAAGGCTTATCAACCCCTCATCATAAATATTTAATATAGAGCCATTTAGCTCTGCATTACCATTTATAACCTCATAGGTCATAACGGATTTTATAGGATCATGAGGAATAAAGCTTGAAGCCTTAAAATAATCATTTAAATTGATAGAGGATACCTCTACATATGGACTTTCCCCCTTTATATAGTCTATAGCAAAATCGGTTGTTTCCTCTATACTTGTTAATACCTCAATCTCTAATATCTTTTCAATTCCATTTGAGGTAATTTTAATCTTTCCTACTCCAACGCCTAATCCTTTGACATAGCCTTTATCCGATACACTTAAAAGAGATGGATTTAAGGATTCATAGCTAACATTTTGAATCATAGAATCCTTTGGAGAAGGATTCTGTAATTTAATCTTTTTTGTTTCATTTACATATATAGATGAATCCTCTACAGTTGCGTTAAAATCGGTTAATTCTGGTCTTTTAGAAACAATAATATTTCCTGTAAAGATTTCATCTAATTGGGTAGCCTTGATCTTTATTTTGGTTGTTCCTTCAGATAATAATTTAATCGATTTTTGTGTATTTATTGTTGCAATTGCTGTATCTAAAATTTCAACAATTTCATAGGACTTATTTGTCGCATCCGATGGGTTAAATTCTAATTTATTAGATATCGATATATTCGAATTTTCATAACCTTTAATATCTGATATATTTATAGATTCTAATGGAATATATTCTATAGGCTTTGTCTTTGTTTTTACATGAATAACCTCATCTAATGAATCAGCTTTAACATGAATATCTATGACACTATCTAAGGATTCTCCTATGACATTAATTTGTTCATTATTTATTTCAATATATGGATTATCTACACATTCATAAATTATATCCTTACTTGTTCGATTCTTAGGTAATACGCTAGCTGAAATGGTATATACCTCGCCTAAATATAGAGTATAAATATCCTCTTCCTTTGGTGCACCTTTAATATTTAATGCTATCGATTCTGCATATATATTTGAAACCTTTACATGGAAGGAATCATAAATTTCATCACTAAAGGTATTATAAGCAAATAAATCTACCTCTCCTTCCTTAATGAATTCTACATTACCAAATTCATCTATAGTAGCAACCTCCAAATTAGAGGATTTATAGATATAGGATTTATATCTTGTATCCTCTGGTAATGTTTCAATATCTAGGGTTAATTTATCCAATGTATTTGCATCCGATATTTTATTTTTAATAATAACCTTAGAGGGTTCAATAACAGCTGCTTGATCTCCACCCATATCATTTACGACATTGACAATCGCGTTACCTAAATCATTTGATTGCTTGGCAGATGAATTTTGGGGAGTAATAGATTCTATAATTAAGAATATATTAATTCCAATAAATATAAAAAGGAGGATTAATCTTGCTATTCTAAATGGTTTTGATTTCTTTTTCATAGCCTTAATCCTCCTTATTCTTATTTCGCTCTAGCCTTTAATTTTCGAATTGGAACAGCTTCATTAAATAAATAGCCATCCTTATAGGTCATTAAATCAAATGGTTCAAAGCCAAGTGCCATAGAAACACATTTCTTTAATACATTCGCACCCTTAACCACAATCGTTTGACCTTGATCTGAGGTGGTTTTTGTTAAAACCTCCTCATAAATATCTAATTTAATATTTTGTATTAATTTATCATTATTCGATAGATTTTCTGTATCAATTAAGGAATGATTAATTCCTCCACCAAATAACGCAAATGGTGTACACACATAATTTGTACCAGAATCGGTATAATAATATCCTTCTTCCTTGCATCTCCTGTCTAGAATAATCTTAACTGGGAAGAAATCATCAATCGTAAGCTTATTTTCTTGCTCGCTACCTAAAATATCATTAATCGTTTGATTTAAATAGGTTGTATCAATTAAGCATGATAAGTTTACCTGACCTATGGTTTTATAATCATAGAATTCAGTTTCTCCTTCTAAATGAAGAATCGATGGGTAATTCGTACCTGATATCTTATTTGGTATTACAATACCCTCACCCTCTAGGTTTTGAAGTACACTTTTAACTGGGGAACCATCAAACATATATGGTCCATTAAAGATGGTATCAAGTCCAATAGAGAATAACCCCGATTGATAGAAAATGCAATCTCTGAAGGTAATTTCATTTTTATAAATTGGCATATTATTTTCTGTAACTAAGGATGTATCACTTAAGATACCATTTAGTATTCTTGCTAAAACCAAACGATCACTATCCGATAAATTCTTATCCTCTTCATTTACGGTAACATAGCTTGTTTTCAGTAATGCTGCAGAAATACGATTTAAATTCCAATTATCCTTATTTTGATCTATAAAGAATTCATCATAGCTGTAGCTATAATCATGTCCCTTGAAGCTAAATTCAATTTGCTTAGTAGAATCTATACCAACAAATTCATTTGAGCCTATTCTTGCAATAAATTCTCTACCCTTTTCTAGTAGAGTATTTTCAATAATAGTATTCTTGTTTGAATAGCTTCTAAGTACAACTCTACCACTAGTTAAATGAGAATTTAGAACTTTTATATTATCTCCATTTAATTCAACTACTGTACCTGTATAATCATTATTTTCTAAGGTAGAGGAATAATTACAATTCTTAAAATATACATCCCTTAGGGTGATATTATCTCCATCGACATAGAATCCTACATTATCCTGTCCGTAGGCTTTAACAATAGGTAATCCATTTGTACCAATGATAATATATGGAAGTGGACCTCGGAATAGGTCATCCTCACCTAAAGCAACTAAATATTCATCGGTAGATAGAGTCTTTGTTGGGTAGGTTAAATTATGCTCATTAATAATATAACCATTTCCATAGAAATCCTTTTGAATATGAATACCTGCAATAAGCTCCTTAGAAATTTTATCCGAATTCTTTTCATTATATTGATCTATAAAATTCGTATTATATGTAGATAGAAAATGATATACCTCTTTATTAAAGCTATATTTCTTTGTTTTAGGATTATAATTACCAAATAATTCTGTTACCTCATCTATCTTAGATAAATCTGAATTATAGGTGTTATTAAATGCTTCTAAATTGGCTTGTAAGCATACAATCTTACCCGCATCTGATTTATTCGTACAATTTAATAAATCATTATAATTGTAAACATTATATCCATCCTTTATAACTTTAAAATCATATTCTTCCGTTTCAACATAGCTCTCCTCTTGGGATTTATACCTGATATAAGCATCTCCACTAGATAATATAGTAACCTTGCCGGTTAGATCATTATATTCAATATTACTACTTGTTTCTACCTGAATATAATTCATTACATCGGAAGGCTTTACCGTAACATCTAAATAGAAGCTTGCAGGAATTTCCTTTGTGCCATTAAAATCATATTCACCATAATAATCAATTCCTTCAATCGAATTTTGGCTTCTTAGTCTTTTTGTATTCATCGATACAACTCCACCCTCATAAATCTTTACATTGAAGGATTTCGATATATTACCACTAGAATTCGTAACACTAACAAGCACATTACCAATGCTTTCTAAAACTAAATAATAATTTTCTCCATCAAAGCGAATGGATGCGTGAGCATCTTCCGCGTCATCTAAATTCTTAACCTCCCAGGAAAGTGTGGCATCCACATCCTCTTCTCCATCAGCTAAGATTGGTGTTGCATCAAGCAATACCTCACCCTCACTTAGAGCGTAAGCCTCATTATTTTTATATTCCCAGGAAATATTTTGAATATCTGCCTTAACCTTTGTTACTAGGTATTCTGAGACCGCAAAAAAGGAAATAGCTAGGGCAAAAGGTAATATTAAGATTAGAAATAATGTTTTCTTTGACATAGCCTAATTCCTCGTTTCTAGTAGAATAAATAATTTATTCATCTTCTTAGAGAAGATAATAAAATATAGGATAGTAACAATTAAAGTAACAACAAATGGAATTAAAAAGGAAATATAGAATGGAAGTCCTAAATAAGCAAATAGGAATATTAATCCTACAACCAATAAAGGTAATAAAATAGAGATTAATTCAATCACTGCAGCTAAGGAAGTGCCTTCCTTACTTTTTCCTCTAAATTCTGTAGATACACAAATCATTTCCATTAATATTTGTAATACTAACGCAATGAAGAATGCGAATACTCCATTTAAAATGGATAATTCATTAAAGGAAACAAGTAGGGCAACACTAACAAGTAATGCTATAAAGGATGCCATAAATGGCACAGCCATTTTAATCAATACCTGTTTTTTATAGGATATTGGAATAAGCTTACATATCTTAATTCCATTATAGCCCTCTCTATGCAATATAAAGCTTGAGGAGGTATTAATAATTACACTAAATAAGGTAACAAAGATAATACCAATAATCGGTATGATAAAGGTATAAATTGAAGTTAGGAATGTAAATACACCTGATTTAAAAATGACATGTATAGCCTTTACAATCGCATAGGTTAATATAGGCTCCATAAATAATAGTCCTGCAAAGGAAAATATGGAATTGGAAGAAAAGATAAGCTTTGCCTCTTTTTTTAGTAATGCTTTTGTAGGTGTATCCACCTTCTTAAACTTTTTATATTTTCTATTCGTACTTTCCTTTTCGTTCTTAATAAATCTTAAATAGAAATAGGAAGCTAAAAAGATACCTAATACTAATATTCCAAAAGCAATAAGCACTAAATAGATTAATGGTATAAAATTATTTTCAAATACTGGAGTAAAGAATCTTATAGGTATACAAAAATTACCAATAGTCTTTAATATATCTAAGGTTTCATTCGTAAATATCGTACTTATATTGCCATCCTGAACTAATACCATAAAGATATTTAAGATATAGGAATATAAATAACAAAAGCCAACAATAATTAAAATGGATCCTACGATTTGTAAAATAATATATTTTTGAAATAGGGTATGAAGCTTTTGTGCTCCTAATACCAAGATACAGGCAAAGCCTGTTTCAAAGAAGGCCATAAGCCAAGGATATAATATGCAGAAAATCATAATATATACTAAAGAATGTATATTGATTGCATAGCTAATTAATATAGGGAACGCAACAAAATAATTAAATAATACATTCTTACCATAGATAAATATAATTTTAGAGATGATATTATCCTTTGGTTTAATTGGCTTAGTTAGCATGATATTTGCATCCTCTATAGAGTAGATGCTTTTTCTTGCTTGTAAGGTCATTAACAATATTAAGAATATACTAATTATGGATAGATAAATTATTAAGAAGGCTTCTTCTACTCCATTGTATGCTTGAAATTTCTTTGTAAGCATATGGAATAAATAAACCTCAATTACAATAAATCCAGCATAAATCAGTAGCTCTAATATTGTATTGATTAAGTTTTCTTTTTTGAATTTATAACCTAAGGAGGTTATATTCAATTCCTTTATAATTAAGCTTTTTATCATTTCTAACCTCCATAAATCTCCGTTAGAACCTGATCAAGCTTACCCCTATATTCTTCATTTTCATCTAAATTGATACTCTTAAAAATGATACCATTATTAATAATATCAACGCGATTACAAATCTTACCAATAAAATCTAGATTATGAGATGTGATTAATATGGATTTACCATTTTTAACAAAATCAAGCATACATTTCATTAAATAATGATAAACCATAATATCTAAGCCTACGGTAGGCTCATCTAATATCCAAAGTATTGGATCATGAAGTAAGGAGGCTATTAAGCTTAATTTTTGTTTCATACCATGAGAATAACCCTTAATCTTTACAGATAGATCATTTTCAGTCAAATCAAAATTCGACCTTAATTCTTCTACCTTGTTTGGAAAAACACTTGGTGAAACACCATAGACGGAGGCTATGAAGGATAAATATTCATAGCCCGTCATAGTTTCATAAAGGCATGGCTCAGAGGAGATGTATCCAAACATCTTTTTAATTTCAATTGGATTTGATTCAATATTGGTTCCATTGATATAAATTTCACCAGAATTATAATTCTTAGATCCAGTGACGCAATCTATTGTAGTGGATTTACCAATACCATTCTTTCCAATAAGACCTACAATTTGGCCTTTACCTACAGTTAAATTAATACCTTTTAGTACTTCCTTTGTACCATAGGACTTATATAAATTTTTAATTTCTAAAATGTTTTTTACATCTTCCATGATAAGCCTCATTTCTAAATTAGGAATTTATTCAAGACCTAATAATTCATTTGTTAATGGAACTCGATTTTCAAAATCGAAATCTAAATTATGCTGTTCAATAATAAATGGTAGGTATGCATCAATCCAATGATTTACCTTATCAACGCTTAAGTATCCCTTAGCAATAAAGATCTTGAAGTACTGGAAGTTTACTGTATCGAATAGGTATTCTGGAACAACATCAGCTACCTCTTCATAGGTAATTAATCCATAATTCATTATATCTTCTTGGAATGCTTCAACATCAATAGTTAAATCACTATTGAATACAAATGCATCAAACATACCTTCAATATCATCTGGAATAGTTAAGATTCCATCTGCAATACAGTTAATATTATATTCAGATACTGGAGATACCTTTTGCGTATATCTCTTTTCTACTACAACATTAACAAGCTTCGATGGAGCAATCACAAATTCACCATCTACATATTCTACAGTAGCAAATACTTCACCAATATGAACTTCAAATTCATGACCATAATAAATCTCATATCGATTTGTTGTCATATTGAAGAATCCATGTCCTGTTGCAAGCTCAATTTGCTTACCATTTTCGAAGGTTAATGTGATTACATCAAACCAATGATAATCTACAACTACATTGAAGGAAATCTTAGATGCTTCAAACTTACCTGTAATATGGTTGAAGGATAGAATTTCATCATCCATAGTTAAATCCTTAGCCATCTTTTCTGTACCATCAGCAAGCATTACTAATGATGTAGGAAGTAGGCATGTTCCACTCGAACCACTACCAGTTGGTGTAATAACAACATCACCAACTCCGGTTACAGTATAAGTTGTATAACTTGTAGTTAAATTCGTTGTTGGGGTTGTGTTAGTTATGGTTGCCTTTCCATCATCTTTATTACCACTGTAGGCATATTTAGCTTGGAAAGAACTTCCTTGTGTAACATAAATTGTCTCATCGTTTGATATTGTTGTACCACTAAATGCAGTTGCAGATGAAACTCCAGTTTCTTCATTATAATTTACAATATAGCCTTTTCCAGCAGTTAGTTGAACCGTAACTGTAGTATAATCATTTGCTCCTATTTTGATTTTAACAAAATGAAGAAGATTAGGTGACAAAGTTGCCTGATTAGTTAGTGTTACTACATCACCTGAATTATACTCATCAGTTCCATCAAATACCCAATTTATAAATACCATGCCTAAATTACCAAATGTAATACTAGATCCTAATGATGGTATAGTAAATGAGAATCCTGGCTTATAATATACGGTTTGATAATGTTCTCCTAAAACTGTAATCTCCAATACGTTTTTATTATTCCAAACTGCAGTTAAAGTTATTTCATAATCTCCTGTATCAGGATTTAAGACGAAATCAGATTTTGTTAAATTTGTAATCTTTGAATTTTCATTATACCAACCATCAAAATAAATATTAACAGTATAAT
>JAFPSY010000162.1:0-7953 GCA_017413585.1 Acholeplasmatales bacterium | reverse complement strand
ATCAATACCTTACTTGTTTCCCTATTAATTAAGAATTCTCCAGACAAGCTAAAGCTTATTTTAGTAGACCCTAAGATGGTTGAAATGACCTTCTATAGAGATATTCCACATCTTGCTGTACCAGTTATTACCGATTTAACCTTAGCGGGTGAGGCACTTAAGTGGGCTTGCGAGGAAATGGATAGAAGATATGAAATTTTCTCTAAGAATAGGGTTAGAAATCTTGAGGAATATAATAAGAAGAGGAAGGATTATCCAGAATTAGAAAACCTACCATTCATTTTAGCTGTAATCGATGAGTTTAATGATTTGGTTATGCAGTGTGGTGCTGAGGTAAATGATTCTATCGTAAGACTTGCACAAAAGGCAAGAGCCTGCGGTATGCATATCATTTTAGCTACCCAAAGACCAACCGTACAGGTTGTATCTGGTACAATTAAGGCAAACATTCCATGCCGTATTGCCTTCCGTGTGGCATCCCAAATCGATTCGAATACCATTTTGGATGAGGTTGGTGCAGAAAATCTATTAGGTAGAGGAGATATGCTTATTAAAAACCAGGGTGCACCACTACGTGCACAGGGTGCATACCTACCAGATAATGAAATTATCGCTATTTGTGATTATTTAGTTGCAACCTATGGTCCAGATTATATGTTCAACTTAGATGATTTAAAGAAGAGAATGAATCAGGTAAATACGCAAGGCTCTCTAGGCGGTAGAGATGTAGCTCAGGAATCTGAGGAATTATTATATCAGATTGCACAATTCTGTGTAGATTCTAATGCCTGCTCCATCAATGGTATTCAAAATGCCTTTGGCTTAGGCTTTAACCGTGCATCAAGAATTGTTACAATGCTTGAGGATAGAAATATCGTATCTGCTAAGAATGGAACAAAGAGCCGTGAGATTTTAGTAGATAGCTATGAATTAAGAAAGATGTTTGGTATTGATGACGAATGAAAGAATCACTAGAGAAAAAGTTTGTTGAACAAACGATTACGGAAGAAGAATTAGGTGAATATAAAAAATCCCTTTGGATTAAAAAAGGAATCATTAGTGGTATCTATTTATTTATGATGATCTTTTCCTTTATATATATCAAAAGGATTGGAGTATTCTTTAATGCCTTAGGTGGTGGAGGATTTTCCTTCTATGCGGTTGCAATTGTTATATTCTATATTACCCTAACCTTAGCCTTTGGTTATTTCATATTCCAAATCGGTTATATGATTTATTCACAAATTAAAGGGTTAGACTGGGTAGCCTTAATTACAAAATTAAATATCAAATTAGATATTTATTCCTTTATTTGTAAATGCTTATCTATATTATTATTTATAATGATATATATAACCACTCCATGTACGGTTGTGGGCTCCTCTATGGATCCTACATTTAAGGATGGAGATCGATTATTATGTACAGATTTATTCTATACTCCAACTAGAGGAGATATTATCGTATTTGATGCTCAAAATTATACAGAGCTTGATTCCTTTTTCATCAAAAGAACAATCGCAATCGAAGGTGATATGGTTAAGCTTGGTGGACCTGATATGAATGAGGTTAGCATCAATAATCAGGCTTATAGCGATATTTCAAAGGATGAATTTGTAAGAATACGCAAAAGTGCAGGAATTACAGATGATACGCAAACATCCTTCTTAATTCCACCCGGAATGCAGCTGGTCATGGGAGATAATAGAGGAAATTCCCACGACTCAAGAAAATTTGGCTTAATCAAAAACGAGGATGTCTTTGGTAGAGTATATATGAGGGTATTCCCTTTTACTGGCATACATTTTTATTAGAATAGGAGGATTCAAGCATGAATCCGATTCAATGGTTTCCTGGCCATATGGCCAAGGCAAAAAGAGAAATTAAAGAGAATATTAAGCTTGTAGATTTAGTAATAGAATTAAAGGATGCAAGAATTCCCTTTTCATCAACCAACCCTATGGTGGATGAAATTGTAGGAAATAAGCCTAGATTGATTCTATTAAATAAATCCTCCTTGGCAGACCCTAAAATCACTAAGGAATGGATGGATTATTATAAATCTATAAATATATTATCCTTAGATATAGATTCTATAAATGGATATAATATTAAGAATGTCGTTCCATATGCAAGATTAGCCTTAAAGGAAGTATTTGAAAAAAGAGAATCCAAAGGAATTAAAAGTAAGCAAATTAAAGCATTAATTATTGGTATACCTAATGTAGGTAAATCTACCCTAATTAATACGCTTGCGAAAAGAAAGGCTGTACAGGTTGGTGATAGACCTGGTGTAACAAAGTCACAAACCTGGATTAAAATTACAGATGATTTATTCCTATTAGATACCCCAGGTATCCTATGGCCTAAGTTCGAGGATCAAACGGTAGGCTTAAAGCTTGCGATGTGTGGTTCTATTAAGGATGAAATATTAGATATGGAATATATTACAGATGAGTCTGTAAGATATTTAAGTATACATTATCCTAATTTATTAAAGGAAAGATATAATCTTACGGAGATTTCCTCTGATCCTATATTAATATTAGAGGAGATAGGTAAAAAAAGAGGATGTATGCTAAAGGGTGGCATCATTGATTTAGATAGAGTAAGAACTATCCTAATGAATGAGCTTAGAAGTATGAAGATAGGGGCAATGAGTTATGAAAAGCCAGAAGGAAGAAGTTAACCTATATAAATATGAGAATGAATTATATGATGAGGGATATGAAAATATCTGTGGTGTAGATGAGGCAGGAAGAGGTCCTCTTGCAGGTCCTGTTGTCGTTGCAGCATGTATACTACCTCCCTTTTTAAAGATAGATGGAATTAATGATTCTAAAAAGCTTACTGAAAAGAAAAGAGAAGCATTATATAAAATCATTGTTAAAAATGCTTTAGCCTATAGTGTTGTCTTTATATCAGAAAAGGATGTAGATGAATTAAATATTTATCAAGCAACCAAAAAGGGAATGCTAAAGGCTATAGAGGATATTAAGGTTAAGCCAGATTATGTATTGATTGATGCAATGCCTCTAGGTGAGCTTGAAATAGAGCATTTATCCTTAATTCATGGAGATGCACTATCCGCAAGTGTGGCTGCTGCATCTATATTAGCTAAGGTATCTAGAGATCATTATATGGAAAAAATGGATTTCAAATATCCAAATTATGGATTTAAAAAGCATAAGGGCTATGGAACTAAGGAGCATTTACTTGCCTTAGAAAAATATGGTCCATGTAAAATCCATAGAAAAACCTTCGCACCAGTATCGAAATATTTCTCAAAGCAGTTATCCCTAGATTTGGATTTTAACGAAGAGGAAAATGAAAAATAATTTTTACATGCTCCCTCCTTTAGGAGGGGGCTTATTTTTTTAAAGAAAGTCTAAAAATCGAGCCTTGACAACTAAAAAATCTTGGTCTATTATAGAGAAGCACTTTATAGGAGGATATAGAATGAACAAAATAATCATCGTCGAATCTCCAAGTAAATCAAAAACTATTTCTGGCTATTTAGGTGGAAAATATACCGTTTTATCCTCAAAAGGACATATTTGTGACCTTGCTACTACAGGCAAGGGTGGATTAGGTATAGATATCGATAATGGCTTCATTCCAGACTATAGAATCATAGATGGAAAGGAATCCTTAGTAAAATCACTACAAAAGGCTTGTAAAGGAAATCAAGTATATCTTGCAACCGACCCCGACCGTGAGGGAGAGGCTATTGCATATCATCTTGCTAGAGAATTAAATTTAGATTTAAATGATTTAAATCGTATTGAATTCCATGAAATTACCAAGCAAGCTGTAAACGATGCCCTATTAAATCCACATACCATCAATATGAAAATGGTGGATAGCCAAGAATCAAGAAGAATGATCGATAGAATCTTAGGATTTAAGCTATCAAAGCTTCTTCAAAGAAAAATTGGTTCTAAAAGTGCCGGAAGAGTACAAAGTGCAACCTTATTATTAATTGTTAATCTAGAAAAAGAAATTCAAGCCTTTATTCCAGAGGCTTATTATGAAATGGAAGCTATATTTAAAGCCTTCAAGCTTAAGCTATCTGAAATCAATGGTGTTAAAATAGATTCTAAGAATCGAATTAAGGATAGAAAGATACTTGAGGATTTAAAATCAAGACTATTATCCTTTACGGTATCCGATATATCGAAAAAGCAAATTAAGAAGCAATCCTATCCTACCTATACAACATCTACCATGCAGCAGGATGCATCGATTCGCTTAGGCTTTAGCCCAACAAAGACGATGAGTATTGCTCAGGCGCTATACGAAGGTAAAAATATTGGTAGTGAAACCGTCGGTTTAATTACCTATATGCGTACAGACTCCACTCGTTTAGCCGATAGCTTTGTTAAGAGTTGTGATGATTATATCCTAAATACCTATGGTACAAGATATTTAGGTAGCGTTAAGACAAAGAATCAAAAGGGTATGCAGGATGCCCATGAGGGTATAAGACCTACATCCATAAATAGAACACCAGATTCCCTAAAGCCATATTTATCCAATGATGAATATAAGCTTTATAATCTAATTTATAAAAGAACTTTAGCCTCCTTAATGAGTGCTGCAGTATTTAATCAAACCAAGGTTGAATTTACAAATACAGATTCCTTATGGACAACCCAAGGCTCAGAGCTTACCTTTGATGGCTATTTAAAGGTATATGGAAAGGAAGAGGAGGAATCGGATTTCATTCCTAATTTTGCCTTAGGAGATTCCTATAATGCAGATAAGATTAATATCCTAGATAAGGAAACACAGCCAAAGAGTAGATATACAGAGGCATCCTTAATTAAGGATATGGAGGATTTAGGTATAGGTAGACCATCTACTTATGCACAAACCATTGCAACATTAAAGGAAAGAGAATATATCAAGCTTGAAAAGAGAATGATTCATCCAACAGAGCAGGGTATATTAACCATAGATAAATTAAATGAATATTTTGATTCTATTATTAATGTAAAATATACAGCAAATATGGAAAGCGACCTAGATAAGATTGCCTCTGGCGATTTAGCTAAGGAGGATGAGCTTACAAGCTTCTATCAGAACTTTATGCCAATCTTTGATAAGGCCTTAAAGAATATGGAAAGCAAATATCCTATTCCTACGGATGAAATTTGCCCAGAATGTGGAAGCCCACTTGTGATTCGCTTAGGTAAATATGGTGAATTTACATCCTGCAGTAATTACCCTAATTGTAATTACATCAAAAAGGAAGTAAATGAAGAGGATAACGATACAGGAATTGTATGTCCTGTATGCGGTAAGGCTCATATTGTAAAGAGAATCTCTAAATCCGGAAAGAATAAGGGTTCTGTTTTCTATGCTTGCGATAACTATCCAAAATGTAAAACCATCTTTAATGATATGCCTACAGGTGAGGTATGTGATAACTGTGGAAGCCTAATGTTAAAGGATAAGGATGGCAATTTATATTGCTCTAACCACTGCATGGAAGAACCAAAGGAAGTATTCCTTTGTCCAGAATGTGGTAAGGGACATTTAGTTGCAAGAACAGCCGCAAGAGGTAAAAACAAAGGGAATACCTTCTATGGATGTACAAACTTCCCTAAGTGCAAGGTCATTATTGAGGATACCCCAACCCATGAGGTTTGCCCTAAGTGTGGTTCTATGATGCTAAAGGATAAGGATGGCAATTCCTATTGCTATAGAAAATGTAGTGAGGATAAGGCACCTGTAGTTGTAGATGAGACTTTAGAGGTACTATGCCCAGAATGTGGTAAGGGACATTTAGTTTCAAGAACTGCAGGAAAGGGTAAAAACAAGGGGAATACCTTCTTTGGCTGCTCAAGATATCCAAGATGTAAAAGAATTGTATCCCTAGAGGAATATAATAATTTGTTAAATAAATAAACTCCTATTTGGAGTTTTTTTATTTTGTGGTAGAATTGTTATGAAATTGAGGGATTTATTATGGAGCTTACATTAAAAAGATTCAATGTAAAAGAAAAAATATATAAAATCATACCCTATTTATTGATATTCATCGCATCCATCTTTGGGAATATCATTTTATTTCATGATGGATTTCCCTTTGGTGATGATATTGCCTTCCATTTTTCTAACATTTATGATATGTATTTAGATTTAAAGGAAGGAAGTATTTCCCCTATATCGGATTTGCTTGCATCAGGCTTAGGCTTTGGAAAGAATTTATTTTATTCTCCACTTGTGCATTTAACCACCTGCATGATTGCCATTTTATTTGAGCCATTTGGTATGACTCTACTTGGCGCATTAAAGCTAAATCTATTCTTATCTGTATTCCTATCTGGTATTATTATGTATCGCTTTGGTATGCATATAAGTAAGAATAAAAGAATACCATCCTTAATTGCAGCCTTTGTATTTGTTTTATATCCCTATCGCACTTTCGATATGATTTGTAGAGTGGCTTTAGCAGAAGCCTATAGCTTCTTATTTATGCCATTATTCTTTATGGGCTTATATGATTTTGTTCATATAGGGGATAGAGGCTTTTCAAGATCCATATCCTGCTTAGAAATTATTTTAGGTGGATCCTTATTATTCCTAACCCATAATATTACTGCAATCTATTCCTATTTCTTTGGCGTTATTTATTTATTATTTCATATAAAGAAAATCTATTATACCTTAAAATATGATAAGCAACTTATTCTTTATGCACTTGTATCTATGCTTTTATTATTAGGCATTGCATCAAAAACATTATTTAGTGCTTATTCCCTATATTCTACAGGATTTTATAATGTATCGAATGAGACTCGTATGTGGACGAGTGCCTCCTATTTAGCAAGTAGAGGAGATTTTGAATGGTATAGTGGCTTATTAAATTTTGAATATTTAAAGAATTTTGGTTGGTCTAAGGAAAAAAGTATTTTAGATGCATCCTATTTTGTAATCTTTACTATAGGTATGACGGTAATGGATTATTTCTTAGCAAAAATAAATAAATTAAAATATTTCCATTCCATAATAGTATCTACCTTAGGAATTGTACCTATGATTTTCTTAAGCAGTAGAACAGAAATATTATTAGGTGTAGTTATTTTCCATATTTCTTATTTATATTTTGTTTATTCAAAGGAATATAAGAATTTAAATCTAAAGGAAGTATTATATTTATCTATCCTATCCTCCATATTACTTATAATATCCATTATTAGCTATAAGACTCTAATGTATGGAGTTGTTATAGTATTAGCCTTCATTTATACTATTTTTTATAGCCTTACAAAAGAAAAAAGAAGAACATCAAGATTACATAAGGATACCCTTATGGATTTATATTATTTAATCTTTGTTCATGCATTAACCCTATTACTTATTGTAGGTGGAAATATATGGTATATCATTCCATCACCATTAAGAAGCATTCAATTCCCATGGAGATTATTTGGATTCCTATCCTTATTTTCATCTATACTTGCTGTAGAAATATTAAAGAATTTTAATAAGAAATATTTATCTATTGTAGGCTTAGTTGGGGCATCCTTCTTACTATTTACAGGAGAAGCTATTCCTGAAAAGGAAATATTATATAATAGCGAAAAGGATAAAGCGAATTCTTTAAGGTGGACATATAAAATTGATGATTCCTATTTTACAGATTGGGCATCCTTTGGTGCATGTAGAGAATATTTCCCTTATATGTATTATTTTAACGATACCTATAAATCAAGCTATTCGAATTCCTTATATCCTAAAGTAAAAAAATATATTACAAATAAAAGCTACTATGGTAAGGAATTAAAGGAAGAAGCTATTTTACTTGAAGGTACAGGTACCTTAAATACAATAAGCCATAAGGCTCCTATAGTAGAATTAGAATTAAATATAGAAAGTGATTCTATTGTACAAATTCCTTTAATTTATTATTCTGGATATAAGATTATATTAGAGGATAAATAT
>JAFPSY010000161.1:0-1525 GCA_017413585.1 Acholeplasmatales bacterium | reverse complement strand
TTCTCTGTGATTTCATCCTGCTCACTAGAGTGTGTACCATCAATCTTGATGATGGTTGCATCAGGGAAAAAGGAGGTAAAGGCCTTTGCGAATAAGGATTTACCTGTACCCATTGGGCCGTGAAGCAAGAAGGAATGGGGTAGTGAGATTCCCTTAGCCTCTAAGGCTTCCTTATCATCCCACCAGGATTTCACTAATAATAATTCCTTCTTCACTAAATCGTAGCCTGCAATATCAGAAAATGTTACAGGCTCTTGATATGGTATATGCTCAAGTCTTTTAGAGGAAAAGGTATAGGATTCCTTAAATTTACCATTTTCTTCTTGAATGGTAAAATTATCAAATTCCTCCTTTATATAATATTTACTATTTATACCATCTAGTTTCATATCTCTTCCTGAGGATATTAATACCATAGTAGGGTTTAAGGAATTAATATATCCAAGTAGCTCATCCTTAATGTCTCTAAAATCATTCATATTATTAATAAAGATATGAATATCCTTCTTTTCACCAAAGGATGCAACAATATGATTTACTACTCCTTTAATTTCATCGAGCTTATTATAATAAACATAGAATGCATTCCCCATATCCTCGTCATCATCTACAGGTTCGTCTTCGACATCCTCATCGTCAATTCCTTTACTGATGTTAATAAAAATACCATTTTTATTTTCTTTAAGAGGTTCAAATTTATTGTCTTTAATAGATTCAAAGATTTGACGAATTAAGAATACATCACCAACGATTAAGCTTTTTTTATTATTGAATTCTTTAAATAATTCTTCCATATATTCTCCTTTGTAGTAGTTTTACATTATCTATATATATTCAGTTACCCCTTTTGCAACCCAAAAAGAAAAAGGGATTTGTACTTTTACAAATCCCACATTTCATCAGCATAATCGATATATTCATCATATAAATCTACTTCATCTTCTTCTGTATCCTCTATATCTAAAGCTGGATCATTTTGTTCTAATAATGCCATTTTATGGCCATAAAGTGTTGTATGCTCTAAATCCTTATCCTCTTTCATTTTTAAGCCTAAGGCTAAAGAATCTGTTCCCAATAAATCCTTGAAGCAATTTTCCTTTATCGTCATAAAATAATATAGAAGAATCCAAGCGAAGGTTGTATTGTCTTTAGAATATTGATCTAGCTTTCTTACAGCCATAGCAACTCTTTCTTTATTACCTATACATTTTTGTACCTTCTTTTCATATTCGTCTAAAATCCTTTGGAAGCCAGCATTCATATTCATGAATACATCATCACTCATTTTTATGCCCTTCATTTCTTCCTTGAATTTTTCACCTATTTCTTCTAACAATGCATTTAATTTTGTTATAGCATCCTTATCATGTCCATTATATTTCTTTGGATATGGAATATAATCGCTAAAGAATACATCCTTAGCCCTATTATTATTTAGAGGATTCTCCAAAAGGTATTTCATCATGTAATCTAGACCAACCTCCATGCCTTTTTCATTTTTTAAGGCATTTTTTGTTGTACTCTT
>JAFPSY010000160.1:0-2843 GCA_017413585.1 Acholeplasmatales bacterium | reverse complement strand
GGTAGTGGTAAAACTACGGTAATTCGTGTTGTAACTGGATTAATTAAATATGAAGCAGGTAGCTACCAATTATTTGGTATAGATGCTAAGGATCCTAATATATTAGAGGCTAGAAAAAAGGTTAGCGCAATCGTTGAATCTCCATCTATTTATACAAATATGAATGCGAGAGATAATCTACGTATGCAATCTATGATTTTAGGAATTCAGGATGAAGGAAGAATTCAATGGGCCTTAGATATTGTTGGCTTAAGGGATTTATACGAAAGTAATAAGCTTGCAGGCAATTTCTCTTTAGGTATGAGACAGCGCCTTGGTATTGCGATGGCGCTTTTATCTCAAGCAGAATTCTTAATTTTGGATGAACCATTAAATGGTTTGGATCCAGAAGGTATTGTTGAGGTAAGAAATTTAATTTTGAAATTAAATAAGGAATTTGGAATAACATTTTTAATTTCTTCTCATATCCTAACAGAATTATCCTTAGTAGCTACAAAATATGGAATTATTTCTAAGGGCCACCTTATTAAAGAAATAACAGAAGAAGAATTAAAGAATCAATGTGAAAAGCATATTAAGATTGAAACTATAGATAAAGAGGCAATCTATAATGCTCTATTAGATTTAGTAGGTAAAGAAAATATTAAAGAATTTAACAATGGATATATCATTCCAGGGGATATTGAATATTCAAGTGTTTTATCTCATTTACAGGGATTACCTATTACAGCAATCAATACAGAAACTACCTCCATTGAGGATTATTATTTGAGAATTATTAAGGGAGGTAGAGAAAATGCTTAATTTATTAAAAGCGGATTTTTTCCGTGTTATAAAAGATAAGATGTTTATGATTTTATCTATCATTTGTGGTGCAATTTCTGTTACTATACCTATAGCAATATTTGGTTTATTCTCTTTAGTTACAGAGGGCAGTGCACCGCTAAGGGATAGCTATTCCGCATTGTCTGTTACAGATTTAATTGCAAGTCCTTTTTCTACATTTGGTTTAGTTCTCATTATCTTTTTACTTGTTTTATTAGGAAAAGATAATAATACCTTAAGAAATAAGGTCATTGTTGGTAAGTCTAGAAGTGAAATCTATTTTTCTAACGCAGTTTTAACATTAATTCTTTATTTAGGATTTATGCTTGTTCATTTAATCATAACCTTTGTTGTTTCCTTGATATTCTTTAAATCAGGCTTAGATTCAGAGCATATAGGAGATTTCATTGTTGGTGTTTTGTTAAAAATATTAGGATATGCAACCATAGCTTGCTCTATTGTTTTCTTTGCATCAGCATTTCATAATGTAGCTCCTGGTATTATTTTTTCAATATTGCTAGGTAATTTGTTTTATGTTGCAGGTACAATTGCAACAAGCTTTATAAATCCAGAAATGGAAGAAAGCACAATTAACACAATTAAGATTCTTACCTATGTGGATTATCCATATTCGATTGGATTAACATTAACTGCGGTTTCACAGGGTGTAATATATTTAGTACCATATTTGACATCTACAGTAGCTTTTAGTGCTTTATTTATTGGTTTTGGATATTTAATTTTCAAGAACAAAGATTTAAAATAGTGAAATTGACTCCTTCGGGAGTCTTTTTCTTTTCAAAAGAAATAAGTTCATTATTGACAAAAGAATTCTCTTATGTATAATATAGTTAGTCTTAACTAATTAAAGGGGAGGCGGTTTTATGCCATTAGTTATAGCACCACTAAATGTGGAGCTTGCAATTCTTAGAATTGCTGTAGATGAAAAGGATAAAAAGCATTTTGAATCCTTAGGAATAGCTGTAAACCAAAGAATTACAGTCCTATCGAATACAAATGGAAATGTTATCCTAAAAATAAAGGAAGGTAGACTTGCCTTAGATAGAAATATTGCTACAAAGATCTTTGTTAGTGTAGCAGCATAGGAGGAAATATGAAAAAGTTAGTTGAGCTTGCAGTTGGCTCTTCTGGAACAATCGTAAAAGTTTCGGGCGAAGGAAAGGTAAGAAGAAGGCTATTTGATATGGGCGTTACACCAAATGCTTCCTTCTTCGTAAGAAAGAAAGCCCCACTAGGAGATCCAATCGAAATCACAATCAGAGGTTATGAATTAACATTAAGAAAAGAAGAAGCTGAGCTTGTAATGGTTAAGGTTGAGGGGGAAGAAAATGATTAGTTTTGCATTAGCGGGAAACCCCAACTGTGGTAAAACCACATTATTTAACGCACTTACAGGTGCAACAGCACACGTAGGAAACTGGCCTGGTGTAACCGTGGATAAAAGAGAGGGTATTTATAAGAAATGCCCTGAACCAGTAGCTATTGTAGATTTACCTGGTATTTATTCCTTATCACCATATACACCAGAGGAGGTTATTTCTAGAAATTATATTCTAGATGAAAATCCAAGCTGTGTAATTAACATTGTAGATGCTACAAATTTAGAGCGAAATTTGTATCTTACTACACAGTTAATTGAAATGGATATTCCAGTTGTTATTGCTTTAAACATGATTGATGTCATCGAAAAGAATGGTGATATTATCAATGTGGAAGCATTAGAGGCTGAAATTGGTGTACCAGTTGTTGCTATTTCTGCAATGAAGGGAACAAACATCGAAACATTAATGAATAAGGCTTATAATGAAAGCTTAAAAACAAGAGTTGGTAAAACTGTTTTAGAGGGTGGCACATTAAAGCATTTAATTCAGGATTGTAAGGCTGCATTTGTAGGCCTTGAGGTTAAGCATCCATTATTTCATGCAGTAAAGCTTGTGGAAAATGATGAAATTGAATGCAAGAATCATCCAGATTTAGTAAAAATTGTTGAGGAATTT
>JAFPSY010000159.1:0-3039 GCA_017413585.1 Acholeplasmatales bacterium | reverse complement strand
GAGCATGTACACACCCTTACCTTCAAAATGGATGCAGCATCTCCATCAAGTGGCAAGGTGAATGTAGGTTCTTCAGGCTACATGCTTCCTGGTGCTTACTTTAATAAGCAGGGCTACAAGCAGGTTGCATGGAGTATTTTAGGTAACAGGTACGAATTAAACGAAATCTTCACTACAGATGCAAATGTTACTGCATTCCCTATTTTTGAATCTATTAAATACAATAATATTCATTTTGAATTTACTACGGATACATATTCAGTGAATTACAATTATGATTATGCAGTAAATTCATATTATACCTTGCCTACAACAGAAAGTATTCCATCAGGATATTTAAATTCAAAAAGGGTTGACTATTATACACTAAAAGAATCTATCCTAAGTGAAATCGATAATGTTTTATACACAGAGGAGCGTAAATTCTACCCAGGTGAGGAAATTATGCCAATGTGCGAGGATGTAGTTTTCGTTGCACATTTAGCTGATGTGTCTCATGTAGACTTAGCTTCTGCAACAATTCATTGTGATGAATTACTTACCTATGGTACGCATGAGGTATATGTAACTGGTTTAAATTGTGATGCATATTTCGATGCAGAAAAGACAAAAACAACATTAGAAATAACAATAAATCCTCATGATTCTATAACATTTAAGGTATATATTTATCCCGAGGAAGATTATCTATTTACTACTCCACTTCACTTATATGCTTTAAACGTTGAGGATTCAGCTTTAGATTCTCTTATTATCTACCATATAGATGATACTGCTATCTTCATGTCAGGATTAAATGGTACAGCATATGGACTTGAAAGAACCTATTATACAAGCTGTGGTACAAATGATGTAGACCATAATTGGGGTTCAACTCCAACAACTATGCCATATTGGTGTAAAGGTGAAACTTTGGCAACCTATACCTGCTTAGATTGTGGTTTGACAAAGAAAGTAGAAATGGATGAGCCAGTAGATCCTAAGATCGATGAATACCACCAATTAGTTTTGGTTGAAGATCAAATTGGTGATTGCTCACAAAATGAATTCACAATAGCTAAACATTATGAATGTACGGGATGCCACAAATGCTTCTCTAAGATTAATGGAGAATATGTAGAAAAGGACATTGATGAATATACCTATGTTCATGCTTATTCCGATTATGTTCCAAAAACAATAGAATTGTTTGGTGAAGAGGTAAGTGTTCACTGCTATATTTGTATGTCTTGTGGTGCTATAGATTATGATTCTGTTGGATTCCATAAGGATTTAGATCATGACCAATATTGTGATGCTTGTAACCATCCAATGCCTTGCAATCATAATTTCACATATGAAGAGATTCCATCTACTTGTAACAGTCAGGGTCATTTAACAAAGACCTGCTTAGAATGTGGTGAAGAAATTACTACCTATTATGCATTTAAGGATCATACCTTAGAATATATTGATTTGGTAGAATCTACTTGTACTACTAAAGGACATTCCTCATATTATAAATGCAAGGATTGTGGACAGATATATGATATTGATATATATCTACATATTAAAGAAATTGATCCAGATGAGATAAGATTTATTCCTGATTTAGATGATATAGAATGTGAATATGCATTAACAAGTGAATTAGAAGCCATTCTAGAAAATCATTATTCTTCCGATTTAAATTACAAATATGAGGATGCATTAAACCCAGGCTTATTCCATTGGAATTGGGATTATATCATAGAAAACTGTGAGGAATATAATTCAAATTATCAATTAAAGAAAGCTATTGATGCACATAAGATATATGATGATGTTCAAAGCTATGCAATTTCTCATGAGAGAAGCTTAAATTCCTTTACTACACCTATAAATTCAAATAACCACCCAGAGCTTGAATTAAGAAATGCTATAGAGGTAGCTTTAGATCAGGATGGCTATAGTGGAGATTTATATTGTAAGGTATGTAATACTCTTATTGAAGAAGGTCATGCTATAAAGAAGCATTCTCATTCTTCTTCTAGTGATATTTTTGAATATGATAAGGATGGTCATTATCATATTTGTGATCAATATGAAGGATGTCAAGAAAAGCTAGATTATACTCCTCATACCTACGGTGAATATACATATAAAACATTAACAGATAAGAAATCAGAAAAATATCATACATGTAGTGTTTGTGGATATATAGAGACACTAGAATATGATATAGAAGCAGAGACTAAGGATGGTATAAAGGTTATTGAAATGAATCTAACTATGGATCAATTTAAAGAGCCTTTAGATTGTAAATACATCTTTGATACAGCCCAAAATCAAGACGCAGCCTTAGAATTAAATATTGGCTTAATTCACATTTTATTTGATTCTAATGCAGTTAAAGAGATTAATTCTAATCCTACTATATTAGAAAGCTTCTTAGTATCCTATGATAACCTAGAATCCTATAATATAGAAAATGCAAAGCTTGCATTAAATGTTAAATTTAATGATGGTGTAACCTTCCAAAATGGTACAGCAACCATTAAGGTAAATCTTGAAGAGATTGGTCTATCTGATTCTATTGTTAAGGTATTCTATATTGGAGATAGTAATATTGAATTACCTAGCAAATACCAAGATCTAGTATTAGAATTTGAAACAAACCACTTCTCTTGTTATGTTGTATCTATTGAAAAGACAAAGGAAATTGTAGATCCTGAACCAGAGGTAACGACTACAGAGAATCCAATTACAACCACAATAGATGATGTAATTCCACAGGAAAACAATAGTAATGGTCTTCCTGCAGGTGCAATTGTAGGTATCGTTTTAGGTGTTGTTTTACTTCTTGGTGGTGCAGGTGTATTCGTATTCTTCTTCTTAAGAAAAAAGAAATTAAACACCAAAAATGAAGCATCAAATGAAAATAAAGAATAACTAGCAAAGGGCCACGAGGCATTAAACCTCGCGGTCTTTTCTTTTTAATTAATCCATCGATTTAATGTCATTTAAGATACATTTAATAATTCACTCATCTTTGAATCATTCATACCCAAAACTATTTTT
>JAFPSY010000158.1:0-1703 GCA_017413585.1 Acholeplasmatales bacterium | reverse complement strand
TTTCTATCCTTCTTAAAAAAATATTCCCTTCAGGATGATAAGAGTGTATTTAAAATGGTATATGATATGTCCTATACTCTAGAGCTAATCGTCGATTTAGATACATTTATAAAGAATTATGAGAAGGATTATTTTTCAAATTCCAAGCTAGATGAAATTCTAAATTGTTATTATAAATATACCCAAGAAGAGGTATCTAATGTAATGGATTTATTAAAGGATTTAAAGCTTGAGGCATCCTGTGATTCTTCTAGTGCAGCCTTATATGATGCCTTAGATTTATTCCTATCCCATATTTCTATTTCAGATTCCTATGAAAATCTATATAGCCAATTGGGAGGCTTTGAGCTACCTAGAGTAAGCCCTAAGGCAAGCGATAGAGTAAAGGAATTAAAGAAGGAGGCCTCAGATAGTCTAGCTTCCTTGAAAAAGAATGTATTTAAGAATTATGATAGTCTATCTTCAATGAAGGAAGAAATATTATCCATTAAGGAGGATGTATTATTCCTACTCGATATGACTAAGGAGGTCTTGAATCGCTTATTTGAATATAAAAAGGAAGTCAATATGTTTGGCTTCATGGATATCGCTAAGCTTTTGATTTCTTTAGTTAAGAATAATGAAGAAATAAGATTAGAATTAATGCATTCTTACGATGAAATCTTAGTAGATGAATATCAGGATACCTCAGATGTTCAAGAAACCTTCCTATCCTTAATTGAAAATAATAATCGATATATGGTAGGTGATATTAAGCAAGCAATCTATCGCTTCCGTAATGCAAACCCATATATTTTTAAAGAAAAATATAATCGCTTTGCTTTACATGATTCTGGCTATAAAATTGATTTAACCTATAATTTTAGATCGAGATCTGAGGTCTTAGAGAATATTAATTTATTATTTAATTCTTTAATGAGCGATGATTTAGGTGATGCAAATTATATAAAGGATCACCAAATGCAATTTGGTCAAAAGGATTATTTAAAATTAAAGCAGAATATCGATTTCAATTTAGATATATTAAGCTATGAGGAGGATTTAGAATCCCCATTCAGTCAAGCAGAAATTGAAGCATTTATTATTGCAAAGGATATAAAAACGAAGCTTTCTATGGATATAAAGGCATTACATAAGGATGGATTTTCTCCTATATCCTATAATGATTTTGCGATACTTATATCGGATGCAAAAGAATTCTTAACCTTTAAATCGATTTTTGAATATTTAAATATTCCATTATCGATTGAAGCATCCTTAGATTTAAAGCAATCCATTTTGCCAACATTATTTAAGAATATCTTTATTGTATTATCGAATACCCTAAAAAAGAATTATGACCAAGAATATTATCACGCTTTAGCAAGTATCGCAAGAAGCTTCTTATATGAATATACCGATGAGGATATTTATCGTTTAATTTATTTGAAGGAGAATTATCCAATAATAGATGATTTTCATTCCTTAATCCCATATCTTGATTCCTCCTATAGTACTTTATTTTATAAGATGAATGAGGTATTTCATATTTATGATAGCCTATCTAAGATTGGTGATGTCGATTCAGCCTTAGTTGTCTTAGAATATATGCATACTATAATTTCAAGCTTTGATGAGCTTGGCTATGATATTCATGAGGCTAAAGCCTATATCAAGGATTTATTAGACTCTGAAATTAAAATGGAATATAAGCCAGAATCCTC
>JAFPSY010000157.1:0-6536 GCA_017413585.1 Acholeplasmatales bacterium | reverse complement strand
CTTCCCTATCGTTCCAGGAGTTTTAATTCTTGAGGCCATTGCACAAGTAGGTGCATGCTATATTTTGTCCTTGGAGGAATATAAAGGAAAGAATTGCTTTTTCGTTGGTGCGGACAATGTCAAATGGAGAAGAAGCGTATTCCCTAAGGATAAATTAATCATGAAGGTTACGAATGGCAAAATCCGTCATGGACTTGGAAAAGCTCATGGGGAAGCATATGTTAATGGAGAGCTTGCATGCCAAGCAGATTTAATTGTTGCGATAAAATAATAAAATAGATTATTTTAGCCCTTAAAAATCCATAAATTTTATTTATAAATTCAATAAAAAATCAAAATTTTACTTATAAAGAAAATATTCATTTTTGTTTTATTGAAAAAAGATTTTTTTTAGGGTAAAATGAAAATTACCAATGAGCATATTTTAAAGTTAGGAGGAGAGAATATGATATTTGATGAACTCGATACTTTCAATGCTGTCCAAACGAAGATTAAGGTAATTGGAGTTGGTGGTGCAGGAAAGAACGCAATCGATCACATGATTGGTAATCATGTGCATGGCGTTCAATTTTATGCTGTAAACACTGATGCTCAGGATTTGAAAATTTCCCGTGCTGAAAATAAAATTTTAATTGGAAAAACAAGAACCCATGGTCAGGGTGCAGGTGCTCACCCAGAGGTTGGTAGAGAGGCTGCACTTGAAAGTGAAGATGATCTACATGAAATGATTGGCGATGCCGAAATGGTATTCATTACCTGTGGTATGGGTGGAGGTACTGGTACAGGTGCTGCCCCAGTTATTGCCCGTATTGCAAAGGAGCATAATTGCTTAACCATTGGTGTATGTACAAAGCCATTCAATTTTGAAGGACCAGTTCGTATGTCTAATGCTATGGCAGGCTTAGAGGAAATGAGACAATATGTTGATACATTAATTGAAATTCCTAATGAAAAGCTACTTCAAATGGTAGATGTTCATACAACTGTAATCGAAGCCTTCCGTTTAGCGGATTCTATCTTACGTAAGGGTGTTCAGGGTATTGCTGAAATTATTGCCTTACCAGGCTTAATTAACATCGACTTTGCCGATGTAAGAAGCGTTATGAGAAACAAAGGTACTGCTCTTTTAGGTATTGGTGCCGCAAGAGGTGAAAATAGAGCAATCGAAGCTGCTAGACAGGCAATCCATTCTCCACTTCTAGAGATTACCCTAGATGGTGCAACAGATGCTGTTGTCTGCTTCTCATCTGACCAAAACCTATCCTTAGTTGAGGTTTCTAATGCGATTGCCGAAATTAGAAATTTCGCAGGTACAGATTTAAATATTTTCTATGGTTCTACAATTAATAATGACTTAGGTGATGAATTAGTTATTACCCTAGTTGCAACAGGTTACCACATGAAAAAGGAAGAAGGCGGATTCGCCTCTGTGCGTCAGGAATTTGCTGATGTTTCTAATAATGAGAATATGAGCGATGTTCATATTTCCTTAGATTCTGATGAGCCTATTGATACATCTAGTGAGCAAGAAGCTAGAAGAGATGAATTATTCGCTAATCCTTTATCCGAAAAGGAAAGAAAGAAGAAGGAAAAGGAAGAGGCTAAGAGAAGAGCACAGGAGGAAAAGGAAAGAAGAAAGAATCCTACTCCACCACCAGCTCAGACTAAGACTAAGCTTCCAGACTGGTTAAGAAAGAAATAATAGATATAACAAAAAGACCTATTCGATTGGATAGGTCTTTTTAAATGGTTCTTTAAATTCTTCGCATTTGTGCTTGATGGATTCTCTTTTCCTTTTGACGAGATAATCTATGATCTCTTTCGATTTCTGTTTGCTTTGAATCAAAGGCAGCTTTAATTAAATCCTTATTCTTTAATACTTCCTTCATAGAGGAGGTACTCTTAACCTTAGCCTCTACATATCTTTCATCAAGCTCGATATTCTTTTTATCATCATCTAGACGGAATGCCTTTTCGTTTTCCTTTTCCGCTACAGGTAAATGCTGTAAGATTTCATTTCTAGATGAAATATATTCCTCAAGCATAACCTTAAGCTGTGCTTTACTCTTTTTGAATCTATCAAAGATAATTGCACGATTCTTTTGATATTCGCTTTCTAAGGATTTAATATCCTCATTTTGCTTATTGATGATATCCTTTTGGTTATCACAAATGGCATAATAATCCTGGTAGAAGCATTGATTAGCTAAATCCATCTTTTCCTGAATGCTTGCTGCAAGCTTCTTGACTACTGCATCATGATTGGAGATTTCAATTTTCAATTGATTTAAAGTATTTTGTGTTTCTCTATCGAATGCAGTGATTTCTTCTTGTCTTGCTTGCTCCTCGCGTTGGTAGGTTGCCTTAGCATTTGCACGCTCATTTTTATCATCTCTATCTATTTCAGATAAATCTGTTTTATAACCAGCCTCAAGTATGTTTGCAGATTTAATGATAGCTTCCTTTTCGTTGTTAGCGAAGCGGTTCATAATTTGATAGATTCCTTCAACGAAGGATTGAGATAAACGATTAAATACCTCATTTTTCTCCTGAACAATCCTAATGGAATCCTTGAATTCCTCATCGCTAATTTCTTGCTCCTTTAATCTTGTATTCATATCGACAATAGAAGAAGAAATATGTCTTTCTAATGTCTTTTCAAGCTCGAAATAGCTTTGCGCATTCGTAAGCTGCATTTTCTTTATTTCATCCTGCTGTCTTGTATAGCTTAAATTAGCCGTTCCAATTTGGTTATCAATTCTATTGATTTCCTTTTGTAATACTAATAGCTTCTTAGAAAGGATGATGTTTTCATTTTCAATTTCCTTGTATTTATTTGTGGCTTCAAAGATTTCCTGTCTTTCCTTTTTGGCATTGGATGGATTATTCTTTACAGCCTTACGCTTGATATATAATTCATTATCTAAGGCAAATAGTATACTCTTATTGGATTCTAATTCCTCAGATACTTCCTTAGCCTGCTTTTCATAGATTTCCTTACGGTCTAAGAAATCCTCATATTCATCCTTATAATTGGCTTCAATGTTTTTGTAGAAGCCTTTATATTTTAAGGATTCCTCAAATTCAATTCTTTCACGAATCAATTTATTTGTATTATCGTGGAATATAGAAATAATTCTTTGATATCCTTGGAAGATAAACGTTAATACATCATTAATAAAGCCCCATACAGTTTTCTTATATTCTGGACGATTTGATGTCTTTTCATATATGATATTCATTAAGCATGTTTGCATATAATGAACGAGCTGAATTAATTCTGTAAGTAAGGATAAATCCATCATTATTTCTTTGAATTCTAGCTCGAATTTAGAGGCTAGGTAATCATGACCTAGGGTATCAAGCTCAAAGAAGTAGTTTCTATTTAAAATGGCAAGCTCTAATTCCTTATCCCTATTAAAGCTTTCAATTTGATAATCGACAAGCTTTTGTTCTGTATTTAATACGAGCTTATTTCTCTTAATCTTAGACTGATTTTTATATTCGTATTCCTTGTTTTTAAGATCAATAGCCTTATTTGATGTTTCAAGCACCATTTTTGAACTTTTTACATTTAAATCATACATGGATTTATTTAGGGTATCCAAAACCTTACATTTTTCAATTTCTAAGATGTTATTTACTGTTTTAAAATTTAATGTCGTATTATATTTATCTGCTTCAAATTTATGTAATAGCTTCTTGATTTCCTCGAAGGATGCAATCTCATATTTTATAGATTTAATTTGACAAATAAGCTTTTCGGTATCGATTTGATGTAAAGCATCTGCCTCATCGGCATTTCTTTCTTCCTTAAGTGTTTTTAAATTATTTTCACTTCTTAGCTTATTCGCTTCTCTATTATAATCAAGATCATTGATTTGAACCGCATGGTTCATATCAATTTCATATTCATTATTAATCTCTTGGAATTTCTTATTATCGTAGGTTTCATTTTCTACGATAGACTTCATATTAAAGGTACGGTCTAAGTCTAAAAGCTTCTTTTGGTAATTTGTTTTTTCTTGATTCATTAAATAAGCCTTCTTCAAATTGGCTAAGGTCTTATTCGTGTTTTTTCTTTCAAGCTCCTGGTATCCAAAATACTCCGCTTTAATCTTTTTCGCTTTCTTTTTAAAATCAGGAGAAGAATAGGATTCCATAAGAAGACTTTCTTCCTCATTCTTTAATTCTAAAAGACGATATTGAAGAGCTCTTTGTTCCTCATCAATACGATCATTATATTCCTTTTTCAAGTAAGCAATACGATCATCAAGAGTGGTCATATTTAAGACGAATTCCTTAGATATCTTTTGAGATTCTGCTTGGTATTCCTGTCTTTTTTGCTCCTTATCCTCCTGTGCCTCCGCTTGCTTTCTTGCATATTCATTTCTAGCATCCTGATTCTTTGCATTTCTTTTAGAAACTAATAGACGAATTTTATCATTGAATTCCATAGATTCCTTAACCTTTTTTTGTCTGTTAAGGTTTTGATATTTATTGAATTCATCAATCTTTTTTGCAAGAATCTCATTTAATTCATCTACATTTTTTTGATAATGAGCGATAATACGCTCTGTATCTTTATCATAATCTACTAAGGAGGCTTTATATTTGCTTTCGATTTTTTCTAATTCCTTTTCTAGCTGATTATTGAACCTGATTGTATTTTCAGAATAGGAATCCGATGCAATTTGAATTTGGTAATTAAATCTACTTACGTTTTCATTATATTCCGCTTCAAACATTTCCTTGTTTTGGTCACTAGCCATAACAAAGAATTCAATATCCATTAAGATATTGTTTTCTTCAAAGTGGATTTCTCTTTCCTTTTCTTTAATCTCATCCTTTAATGCATTACATTTTTCTTCATACTTAGAAATGATAGTAGAAGTATCTACCTTTAGCTTTTCCTCAAGCATTTTTTCCTTTTCGTTATAAACGTTAGATAATTCCTTAAGGAGATTGGCATATTCTTGCTTAAGAGGCTTAAGCTTGCTTAAGATGCTATTCATTTGCTTGATATATGTATCTACAGCCTGTCTAAGATTATTTAATAAAGAAAAAGACAAAGGTTCTTGTGAATCTTGTGTTTCTGCTTTTTTGAAATAATCTTGTAGCTTTATTTTTAAAGCATCAAGTGTTTCATCATATGTAGACATCTTATTACCTCCTCATTGCAAAGTTATCAAAATTATTATATAATTTTTTTACTTAATAGTAAAGACAAAGGAATTGTTAAAAAATGAAATGTTTTTGCGGTAATGAATTCACAAAAATTACAATTCATAAGGATGAGTTTTTAAGCTGTAATTCTTGTGGCTATTTAAGAAAAATAAATATTCTTTCTTCTAAAGAAGAAAAGGAAAGATATGATTTACATATCTGTGATGATGGATATTTAAAATATATGGAGAATGTTTACCTTAAAATTAAACCATATATTAAGGGGGTATCCTTAGATTTTGGATGTGGTAAAATACATGCCTTAGCGGATTTAATTAATCATGATTTTCCATGCTATTATTATGATTTATATTATTATCCAAAAATGCCACAAATGCATTTTGATACCATTATTTTGATAGAAGTATTTGAGCATATTTTAGATATCTATAATTTGATGCTTGAATTAAAAAATAACTTAAATCCAAATGGTAGAATTATCATTATGACAAAGAAGAAAAAATACCCACTTGATACCTGGTGGTATATAAGAGATACTACCCATGTATCCTTTGTAGATGATAAAACCATGGAGATTTTAGCCTTAAGGATAGATATGAAGGTACAGGTTTTAGATGGGTTCTATGTATTCGATTTAAATTAGGGGAAAATCCCCTTTTTTTTCAATGTTTGAAACTTTGTTTCACTTTCAAATTGGACATTTTTATGGTATTATGTTATAGGTGATATTTTATGTATGGTTATATTATAGGAAAAGTAACGAAGATTACTCCAAAATATATTATTCAAGAAAACAATGGCATTGGCTATATTATTATTGTACCCAATCCATACAATTTTAAATTGAATGAGGATTATAAAATTTATACATACCAATACGTTCGTGAGGATCAAAATGATTTATATGGCTTTTTAACTGACGAAGAGAAGGAAATGTTTTTAAAGCTTATTAGTGTATCTGGTATTGGCCCTAAGAGTGCTTTATCGATTTTGGCTGCAGGAAGTGTGGCTGAAATTGTAAAAGCAATCGAGGCTAGAAATGATGCATATTTAAGAAAATTTCCAGGTATTGGTCAAAAGGCTTCCCAGCAGATTATTTTAGATTTAAGAGGAAAGGTATCCTTTACTGAGGATTTACTTTCTAGTGGAAATAATTCTGCACTTGATGATGTTGAAGAAGCACTAATGGCACTTGGCTACGGCAAGAAGGAGCTTACTAAGGTATTATCTAAGCTAGATGCAAAAAAAGAGGTTGGAGACCTTATTAAGGATGCATTAAAGCTTTTAGCTAAGTAGGAGGAATTATGAAAGATATGGTAAGAGATGACGAAAGAATCGTCGATCCAAAT
>JAFPSY010000156.1:0-11971 GCA_017413585.1 Acholeplasmatales bacterium | reverse complement strand
GGGCTCATAACCCGGAGGTCGTTGGTTCAAATCCTTCTCCCGCAACCAAAAATGGTCCGGTAGTTCAGTTGGTTAGAATGCCGCACTGTCACTGCGGAGGTCGCGAGTTCGAGTCTCGTCCGGACCGCCATTTAGGTTTTATAATTTAATATTCGCCTCGGTAGCTCAGTTGGTAGAGCACAGGACTGAAAATCCTGGTGTCGGCGGTTCAATCCCGCCCTGAGGCACCATTTTTATTTTCAAACCTACCTTTCTTATAGATAAGCACTGACTTGTTCAGTGTTTTTTTTCTTTTTATTCCCATAAATCTATTATTCCTATACCTATTCGATATACAGATATGTGATTTTTGAATTTTTCCATAGGTTTTACTTTTGTTTTTATTTTTTTATTTATCTTTTTCGTGTATAATAATAAAAGCAGTACTATATTTGAAAGGAGTTATTTCAAATGTTTGGAGATTTTTTTAATATAATTAAAAAGTTTTTTGATGATAACCTAGTTGCAAGGATGATTCTTGATGGCTGGCTAACATTAATGATCATATCTATTTTGGTTTTATTAGCCTTAAAATTTAGAAAGGCATTAAGCTTAATCATTATTGGCTTAATTATTTTTGGCTTCTATGGAGTTTCTACATGGTTAGATTTATCCGTTGCGAAACCAATTTATACAATAGCTGTTGGCTGTTATATTACAACTGCAGTAATTATACTTGCTCCTGAATTAAGAAAGATCATGGAGGTTCAACCAAAATCCTCTGACCAGCAAAAGGCTTTAGTTGTTTCATCAACACAGGCAACTATCGAAGCTGTAACAGAAGCAGTATTCAATATGGCATCCTTAAAGGTTGGTGCGCTTATCACATTTGAGCAGCATTATTCCTTACAGCAATATGCAGAACGCGCAATTTCTTTGAATGCGGATGTTTCAAGAGAATTATTGGAACAAATCTTTATTAAGGATTCTCCACTTCACGATGGTGGTGTAATCATTCGTGGTAACAAAATTGTCTGTGCTGCTGCATATTATACCTTAACTCAGGTTGACCTAGATAAAACAATTGGTTCAAGACATAGAGCTGGTATAGGTGTATCTGAAATTACAGACTCTCTAACCATTATTGTTTCTGAGGAGACTGGTGATGTTCATGTTGCAAACTCAGGATTTATGAAAAGCATGAATAATAAAAATGAATTGATTGAATACTTAAGTACTTACTTAGGTAAGACTACAGCATAAGGAGGGGTAATATGAAGGTATTTAATATTATAATTGAAATTTTAACATCCCCTTTTACAATCCTATTCCGTACAAAAGCTCAAAGAAATACGAGTAAGGTTGTAAAGCCTATCGTTGTGCTTGCCATTGCACTTTTAATTACTTGTGCAATATTGTTTTTATTCTACTATAAGGAGTTATTTGGAAAATGATAAGTTATATTAGCCAAAGTCCAATTATACCTGTTATATTTGCTGGTTTGGTTGTTATCATTGTCTTACTACAGTGCTTAGTTAAAAGAAGATTTTTAAAGGTAAGATTAGTATTATCTCTAATCAATACCTTTACAGCAGTACTTTTATTAGTATTTTTTGGAGAGATAGAAAAAAAGAATGAAGCTATAGGGAATGATGCCTATTTAATATGGACCTACATTGGTATGTTTACCATTGAGGTTGCTGCCTTTGCATTACTATTTAGTACAATAGATTTTTCTATCACAAATGAAAAATTCCAAAAGACTTTGACAACATCCCTAGATGAAACTAAATTATTTGTATTCCTAGATAAGAAGGATAGAGTAAAGGTCATTTCTAGCTGCTTCTTAGCAAATTTAGGAATTGAAGAAGAACAAGCCCTAAGAAAGAATTTCTTTGATGTAATTGAAGAAAAATATAGAATCATTGGAATGAATCAGGAAGCTGCTTTAAAAAACGATTTAAAGAAGTTTTTCTACCGCTATGATAAAAGAGTACAGGAGGGTGTAAAAACTCCACTTGAAATCAATATTCAATCCGATGATGGCCAAGAAGGTTCCTTCTATTTTGTAGAAGATCCTATATTTAGTCGTGGTACTTATCAAGGAAGATTATTAATGGGTGAGATGAAGGATGAGGAATCCTTAATGGGAATGGAAAAGGATTTATCTGAGGCTCAAGGTGAGCTTGATTTAATCCGTAGTCGTTTTACAACTCTACTTTATAAAACAAATGATGGTATATTCTTTAATAATATTACGAATCATTCCATTTGGTTTAATGATGTTTTAGTTGAAAAGCTATCCTTAAATGGAAATTCCTTAGATGCAGAGGAATTCTATTCCAATATGCATCCAGATGATATAGCACTTTACCAAAGTGTATTAAATAATAATCGCGGTGGAGATTATGATGTTACCTACCGCTATAACACAGGAAGCTATTATGTATATATCAAGGAGGTCGGACAAAAGATTTGCCAAAATAATACAGTAGAATTCTGTGGTATTATGAATGTCATTGATGACTTCCGCTTTGAAAAGACAAATACAATTTTAGATTCCATAGGTACAGAAGCAGAATTAATGAATCGCTATAAGCAATTATTAAGCGATGAAAATAATGTATTTATGGTTGCTCATTTTAAGGTAGCATCTATTCCTGAAATTAATGAAAAATATGGAAGACCTGTAG
Source organism: Acholeplasmatales bacterium (assembly GCA_017413585.1). Classification (GTDB taxonomy): domain Bacteria; phylum Bacillota_I; class Bacilli_A; order Acholeplasmatales; family Anaeroplasmataceae; genus Anaeroplasma. The sequence continues at coordinate 9,299 of JAFPSY010000156.1, read as the reverse complement.
GTAATATGATGCTAAGCCAATATGTAGCATATATTAAGAACAATTATGTTACAAATAATTATATTTACCGTGTATCTGGTTTGGAATTTGTAGCAATCATTACAAGCTATAATCGTATGGAGGCTTTAAAGAACTCCTTAAGAAATGAAGAAAAGATCTTACATGTTAGCGCAACCTATGCTAGTGAAAAGGTTGCAACAGAGGTCTATATGGGTATCGCATATTCTAGTGACCCAGGGAATAGACGTGAGACCCTAAATAATGCAAAATATGCGTTAAAATATGCTTCTAATCCACAATTTAAATCTTCTTACGCATTCTATAAGGATGTGAAATAATTGAATAAATTAGAAGCTAGAAGCTATGCGCTTCAAAAAAGAAAAGAAGTATCTATTAAAAAAATAGAAGAGGATGTAATAAATGAAATTATTGCATCTAAAATATTAGAGCCATTCAAGCATATAGGTATATATTATCCTATAGACAAGGAAATGAATCTATTACCTCTTGCTTCCTATTATAAGGATAAAGAATTTTATTTACCTATAACAAAAGAAGAAATATCCTTTGTTAAATATAATAAAGAAATCCCTTTAGTAGATGGACCCTTTCACACAAAGGAGCCTAAAGGTATTATAAAGAATCGCGATGAAATTGAATGCTTTATCATACCTTGTGTTGCCCTTTCTTTACACAATCAAAGATTAGGCTATGGCAAGGGCTATTATGATAGGTATTTAGCTGGATATAAAGGATTAAAAATTGGAATTGTTTATAAGAATGCTATTTTAGATATAGATATGGATAGTTATGATTTAGTATTAGATATCGTTTATTCGGGGTGATTTTATGGTAAGTGTCCTTCTTTTAATGGCTGGAAAAGGCACGAGAATGGGTTATGGAAAAAATAAAATATTATTACCCTTTGGTGATAAATATCTATTTGAATATCCTCTAGATACCTTCTTATCCTTTGGCTTTGAGGTAATATGTGTTATTTCAAAAGAGGATGAAGAGGAAGTATCTAAGGTATTAAATAAAAAGAATGTTAAATACACCCTAGGTGGAAAAACTAGGGGTGAATCTGTTTATAACGGATTAAAGGTAGCAAATGGAGATTATATTATGATTCATGATGCTGCTAGAATGTTTATAGATAAGGATTTAATTAATGAAATCCTAGCTACCTCTTTAGAGGAGGCGCCTATTCTTACCTACACTAAGGTAAAGGATACAATTAAAGCCTTAGAGGATAAAAAGCTAAATACTTTAAATAGGGATAGCTTAATTGCTGCTGCAACACCACAGTGTGCTAAAAAATCCTTATTCCTAGATGTATATGAAAAAGCATTTAAGGAAGGATATAGTGGTACAGATGATATATCCTTAATTGAAAAATATTATAAGGATATGGAAATAAAGCTTGTTTTAGCTAAGGATACTATATTTAAGGTTACAACAAAGCTTGATTATGATTTAGCTTTATTGCTATGGAGGGAAATCTATGATTAGAATAGGTCATGCGTGGGATACGCATAAGCTTGTAGAAAATAGAAAGCTCATACTCGGTGGAATCTTAGTAGATTATCCCTTAGGATTATTAGGGCATAGTGATGCGGATGTTGTATTACATGCAGTTGCAGAGGCATTACTTGGCTCCTTAGCCTTAGGAGATTTAGGTACGTTTTATCCAGATAATAGCGATAAAACATTAAATATGGATTCTAAGATTATATTGAAGGAATGCTACCAAAGAGTTTTAGATTTAGGATTTCATATCAATAATTTAGATTTAACTATTTATTCCCAAAATGTAAGAATTGCTCCTATAAGATTAAAGATTCAAGAAAGCATTGCGGGATTGTTAAATATAAGAAAAGACCAGGTGTCTATTAAAGCGACAACCTGGGAGAAGATGGGATTTATTGGAGAAGGTAAGGCTTTAGCCTGTGAATGTGTTTGCTTAGTTGAGGATTAAAAATTATTTTTAATGGAGGTGATTCCATGCTTTCCAATTCTATTAATATGGTAGAAATCATTATTGCAGATGGAATTGCACTGCTTGTTTTATTTATATGTGCATTCAGCAATATGGTAAGAATGAAAATAAAAAGCGCAGATGGACTATCTTTATTAATCTTAATTATTGTCCTTTCCCTATGCTGTATATTTGAGGCTTTTGTTTCCTTAGTTGATGGTGGAAGTGGAATTGTTCCGCAAAATGATTTTACGCGAGCCTTTAATTTGCTTGGTAATACGATAACCTTTACAGGAAACATTATTATGTCTTGCTGCTGGAGTATATTTGTTATTGGTCATTTAAGTGGTTATGTAAAAAAGAGTAGAATCTATGTTCTATCAGGAATTTTAATGGCTTATTTAATTGCAATTATCATTAATTGCTTTGTTCCATATATATTTAGTGTAGATAGTGATGGTGTATATCATAGAGAGGGTATAGCCTATTATAGCAATGTCGTATTAGCTGTTGTACTTTTCGTTATAGATCCACTCTTTAATTATATTAGAATTAAAAGAAGTGGTGGCTTATTAAAATTCTTTCCTATTTGGTTATTCTATTTACCTGCTGCAACAGGAATCCTATTCCAAACTCTATTCTATGGTATTTCAACAATTTATGTTGGATTATGCTTAGGTATTTGTGGTATATTGATGGCATCTCAAAATGATATGATTTTTAGAGATAAGCTAACAAGCCTATATAATCGATATTATTTGGATAGATTAAAGGAAAGATTAAGTAGAAAAAGAGGAAAACAAGACTTTACAGTAATGATGCTAGATTTAAATGGCTTTAAAAAAATTAATGATAATTATGGTCATTTAACTGGTGATGAGGCATTAATTACTACTGCAAATTTATTAAGAGAAGCCGTAGGAAGCTATGGTAATATTATTCGATATGCTGGAGATGAATTTGTTATTATTTTAAATATTGAAGAAGAGATACAAATTCAAGAAAAGATTATCCATATTAGAGAAACCTTTGATGCTTTTAATGAAAAGCATTTAGTACCTTATACATTATCTGTTTCAATAGGTTATTCTAAAACGAATTTTAAGGATTATACTATCGATGAAATTATGAATGATATCGATAAGAAGATGTATATAGATAAAATGAAGCAGCATGAGCTTCATCCTGAATGGTCAAGATAATAAAAGGAAGTGATGATTCATGTTTTTGAGTAGTCCTAATTTTATATCTATTATAGTTGCGAATGTGGTTGCTATATTCACTTTGCTTACCGTTGGTGTAGGTAGTAGCTATAAGCTTAGAGAAGGATCTAAAGAAAGCAAAACATTAATCATCATGATGATTTTGATTGGTCTTGCATCCATACTTGATCCTATTGTGTTTTTAGTGGATGGTTCTACAGGAATCATTAAAAACATGAATGATTTCTATATATTTGTAAACCATTTTGGAAATGGTGCTATCTATCTATTAGATTTATGTGTTGTCATTTCCTGGTCTATCTTTTTAGTATTCCATTTAAATGGCTCTGTAGGATTAAAAAGAATTATTTGGTATGCTGTTATTTTTGGTGCATCCTTTATCATTTTATTGATTAATATATTCTTCCCATTCATCTTTGAGGTAGATATGGATGGAGTATATAGAAGAGTTGAAAATGGTGCATTTGGTTATGTATTATTTACAGTTATAGATATTATCATTTTATTAGATAGTGTATTCTTCTTTGTGCATGCAAGAATAAGAGGAGGTATTTTAAAATTCTTCCCTATTTGGGTATTCTTAATACCAGTAATTGCAGGTATTGCTGTACAAGGAATTTATTATGGCGTTTCAACAATTAATGTTGGATTTTCCCTAGCTGTATGCGGAATGCTTATGAGTATGCAAAATGATTTGATATTCTTTGATAAGCTTACAGGCTTATATAATAGATATTATCTAGACCATTTAAAAAAGAAAATGAATGCTTCAGATAGAAAAGCAGAATATACAGCAATGATGCTCGATTTAAATGGCTTTAAGCAAATCAATGATAAATATGGTCATCAAGAGGGAGATAATGCTTTAATAAAAACAGGTGAGCTCCTTAGGGTTGCTGTAGGAAGCTATGGTACAGTAATAAGATATGCTGGTGATGAATTTATTATTATTTTACATACACAAGTAGATGCTATTATCAATGAGGTTGTATATAATATAAATCGTCAGTTTAATATATATAATAAAGGACATGTGGTTCCTTATGAATTATCTATTTCTATAGGCTATTCTAAAGCGGATTTAAAGAAATATAGCGTTGATGATTTAATGAATGATATCGATAAGAAAATGTATTTAGATAAAGAAAAAAGAAAACAAGAGAATAAGGGATAAAAGCTGAGGATTCCTCAGCTTTTCTATAAGAGGTTATATGATACGTGTACTTTTTGTTTGTCATGGAAATATATGTAGAAGCCCCATGGCAGAATTCCTATTTAAGGATATGGTAAAAAGAAATGGGCAGGAAAAGGATTTTTATATTGAATCCTGTGCAACCTCAAGTGAGGAAATAGGAAATCCTGTTCATAGTGGATCAAAAAGAATATTAAATTCCTTAGGTATTGATTGCTCTTTGAAAAGAGCTAGAAGAATAAGATATGAGGATTATGATAGATTCGATTATATTCTTTTAATGGATGAGGAAAACAGGTGGGGCTTAAGATATGTGATTCCAAATGACCCTAAAAATAAGATTCATAATTTATTAGAATATGCTGGATTAAATAGAGATATAAGGGATCCTTGGTATACAGGAAACTTTAAGGAGACCTATTCCGATATAATGCTTGGGTTAAATGCATTTTATAACTATCTTATTAAGAAATAAACTTTGAATTATCCTATGGATAGTGTATAATAGTGGCGGTGAAAAAATATGGTATTTAAATGTGTAAAAGGAATGTTTGAACTTGTAAAAAATTACAGGGAAGCATTCAATTTAGAAGCATTCCAATCAAAATATTTAGAGGAATACTTCGATAAGGACATGTATATAGTTGGCGATATTTCATCAGAAATCCTAAGACTAAAGGGATTTAATACAGATCCTAAAAGTGATAATTATTATGGATTTATTGATGATTATTTAGAAATATCCTGTGCCTTTGGGTGCCCATACTACGTCTTAAAGAGAATCAAGAATGAGGATGAATATAGACGTCTTGAAAAAGAGGGTAAGCCTGTAGATACAGAGGATGATCGTATTACGATTCATCCTATGACTAAGGAAAATTTTGATAAGGAATCCTTAGTGCTTAAGCCATCGCAAAAGGGTAAGCCAAATATTGTTATTGACCCAAGAAAAATTAATTCGATTCCAAAGGGAGAATTACCTAAGGATTTAGTAGATGATAATGATTCTAAGGATCAAAATAAGAAGGGCAATAAGGAAGTAGAGGAAAAGGTTGTAACACAAACCTTCGTATCTGCCTCTGAGGGCTTTGATCCATCTAAGATGAAGGATAGAAGAAGACCTGATATGAGGGATAAAAAGAAAAATCCTAAGGAGAATAAGCCTAAGCAGTTTAATAATAATAACAATAAGCCAAAGAGCGATAATAGAGTAAAAAATGATTCTTCTGAGGAAAAACAAAAAGAGAACTTCAATAGAAACAAGAATCATTATAAAAAGAATAAGAATTTTAATGGTAATAGACAGGATAAGGGCAAGGATAAGTAGTTATGGAAAATAATGCTAGAGCAAGTGAAGAAATATTAAAGGATATTGATAAGGTATTAGAAAAGATTCGTCCTTATCTAAATAGCGAGGGCGGAGATATCGAATTAGTAAAATTCGAGGATGGCATCGTGTATGTAAAAATGATGGGTGCATGTGTCGATTGTGGTGCCCTAGATTCTACTTTAACCGATGGTGTTGAGGCATTACTTATGGAATATGTTCCTGAGGTAATTGGCGTTAAAAACGTTATCGATTCAATTTAAGAATTGAAATCTTCCTTTTAGGGAGATTTTTTATTTATTTTTAGAGTTAGTAATGCTATAATGTATAAGGTGATTTCAAGGAGGATTTTCTAATGGAAAAGAAATTAGTTTTAGATGTATCAAAGACAAAGGGCTTTTATGATGAGGCCTTATATAATGAGGTTAAAAAGGAAGTATTAGCTGCACAAAAGGTTTTAAATGAAGAAACTGGTGCAGGTAATGATTTCTTAGGCTGGTTAGATTTACCAGTAAATTATGATAAAGAAGAATTTGCAAGAATTAAGGCTGCAGCAAAGAAGATTCAGTCTAATTCTAGCGTACTTGTAGCTATCGGTATTGGTGGTTCTTATTTAGGTGCTCGTGCAGCAATTGAATTCATGAAGAAATATTTCAACCAAAAGGGTGTTGAGGTTATCTTTGTTGGTAATCAGATTTCTTCTACCTATGCATATGAGCTACTTGACTACCTAAAGGATAAGGATTTCTCTATTAATGTAATTTCTAAGTCTGGTACTACAACAGAGCCTGCCATTGCATTCCGTGTATTTAAGGCATATGCTGAGGAAAGATATGGTAAGGAGGGTGCAAAGGAAAGAATCTATGCAACTACAGACAAGAAGAAGGGTGCATTAAAGACTTTAGCTGATGCTGAAGGATATGAAGAATTCGTAGTACCTGATAACATTGGTGGACGTTTCAGTGTATTAACTGCAGTAGGTCTACTTCCTATTGCTGTTGCAGGAATTGACATTGATGAAATGCTAAAGGGTGCAGCTGATGCACGTGAATTATATAAGACTGCTGCATTCGAAAAGAATGAAGCATTACAGTATGCTTTAGTAAGAAACGTATTATATCGTTCTGGTAAGAAGCTTGAAATGCTTGTAAACTACGAACCAAGATTAAGCTATTTCGCTGAATGGTGGAAGCAATTATATGGTGAATCTGAAGGTAAGGATCATAAGGGATTATGGAATACAAGTGCTTCCTTCTCTACAGATTTACACTCCTTAGGTCAAATGATTCAGGATGGCGAAAGAACAATCTTTGAAACTGTATTAAACATTGAAAATCCAGTAGAAGAGGTTAAGATTTCTGCAACAGAGGATAATCTTGATGGATTAAACTTCTTAGCAGGTAAGTCTATGGATTATGTAAATAAGATGGCAATGGAGGGTACATTACTTGCTCATGTTGAGGGTGGAGTACCTAACATTAGAGTAACAGTTCCTAATGTATCTGCATATACATTTGGTTATATGGTATATTTCTTTGAATATGCTTGTGGTGTATCTGGATATACCCTAGGTGTTAACCCATTCAACCAGCCAGGCGTTGAAGCATATAAGAAGAATATGTTTGCCCTTTTAGGTAAGCCAGGCTATGAAGAGAAGCAAGCAGAGCTATTAGCTAAGCTTGGAAAGTAAGATAATAGGACGGATATACCGTCCTTTATTTTTAAATAAAAAGTAAAGGATGATAATTATGGCAGAATTTAAGCGAATTGCAAAGTTTTATAAAGTTTCTAAGGAACAATACCTAAAGAGCTTTGATAATAAAAATAATGAGGAAATTCTATCAATTTATGATGATATTTTATTACCTAAAAGAGCAACTAAAGGCTCTGCAGGCTATGATTTTTTTGCACCATTTGATATTGTGCTAAACCCAGGTGAAACCATTAAGGTTCCAACTGGTATTAGAGTATCTATGGAAGAAAATTATGTGCTTAAGCTATACCCAAGATCTGGTTTAGGATTTAAATATAGATTACAGCTAAATAATACAGTAGGTATTATTGATTCTGATTATTATTATTCAGATAATGAAGGTCATATCTTTGCAAAAATAACAAATGATTCTAACGAAGGAAAAACATTAGAAATCAAAAAAGGCCAAGGCTTTATGCAGGGTATTTTTGTAGAATATGGCATTACAGTAGATGATGATACTGTTGAAGTTAGAAATGGTGGCTTTGGCTCTACAACCAAATAAATGTTCGAATAATATACAGAAAACGTACAAAAAGATATGATTTTGTTTACGAAAAACGTTTTGGTTACATATATTATTGAAATGTGTCTTAAAATGACATATAATAACATTGGTTTGAAAAAGGAGGAACAGAGTTATGGGTTTCATTAATTGGATTGATGGTTTATCTAAGGGTATGAAGATTTTAGTATTCTTCCCAATTTGGGGTTGGGTCTTTGGCTTCTTATATAGATTATTTAAGTTCATTAACGATACTTCAAAGGTTATCAACTTGATTGGTGCAATTCTATTCGTTTTAGGACCTCTAGGATTTGTTCTTGAAATCATTGACTTTGTGTTCATTTTCGTTAATGAAAAGCCAACATTCTTGGTAGACTAAGAAAAAAATCCTCTTTACGAGGATTTTTTGAATGTTTTATAGAGTAGTATAATTATATTTGGTAGAAAAGGAGATTATTATGGATCGTTGGTTTAACAATTTACCAAGATTAGTACAAATCATCTTACTTTTCATTCCAGTATGTAACTGGGTAATGGAAGTTGGTGTAAGATGGTCTAAGTTTGCACATGATGGCGGATTCATTCGTTTAATTTGTGCACTTGTTGTAACTATCTTTGGTGTATTCGTTGGTTGGTTAGACGCTATTTGGTGTCTATTATTCCATCATATGCTATTTGCATAAAAAGAAGAGGATTAGCAGAAATTTGCTAATCCTCTTTTTATATGCTCGTATATATTTCTTTAAATTGATCTTTATATTTTACTTCATTATCTTTGATTTCACTTGGAATGCCTTCTATTTCACAAGTATGAATAGATTGTTCAAAGGAATTGATTAATCGTTCAAGGCTTTCTTTGCTTTCATTGCCCTTATAATTTTTTATAAAATCTTCCTCTTGCTTAAGTAGGGAAGCATTATATTCCTTTATAGAATCTATAGCATCCACTACATTGGCATTAAATTTGTTCTTTTCTTTGGCTAAGGCATCATAATCTAAAGCACCCTTAGATGCTAGTAATTCAAGTTGATTGATTTTCTTTTTTTGTGCAATTAAAGCATTAATACAAGCATTTTTATTGTTCCATAGGTATTGTGCATTATATAGTAGAATAAGCCAATCCTTATGCTTGATTTCAATACTAAGAAATTCATCACTAACATGATTTCTTTTTAATTCGTTCATTTGTCTTTCAAATGTGGCATTTACTCGATCAAGCTCAAAATCGATTTGACCAATAGTCATATCCTTCATTTCATTCTTTGCACGAATGATAATATCCTCATTTAATCCATTTAAAGCAGCTTGAAGATTCTTTTTT
>JAFPSY010000155.1:0-2049 GCA_017413585.1 Acholeplasmatales bacterium | reverse complement strand
AGCTTATCCTCGTATTCTCTTCTTACTAAATCCTCTGCAAGATGGATATCCTTAAGCTTATCCTCTACATCCTTTAATTTACTTAAAAGATTTTCTATATCCTTAGTTAAGGATTCATTTTCCTTCTTTAAGCCATCATTGGCTAAAATAATCTTATCTAAGGAATCCTTAAGGGCAATAGAATTTTCTCTTTCCCCCTCAAGAAGCTTAATCTTATCCTCAAGTAGTGCAATATAGGATGCAGGGTCATTTTGATAGCTATCCTTAAGCTTTTCAATTCTTTTCGATAAATCATCGATAGCCTTCTTTTTAAAATCTACCTCTAATGCTTTACTTGATGCTTCATATTCATCCATCAAGGAATTTTTAAGTAGAGATACCAATAATTCAAAGCCAATCACAGGGAATGCAAGATTACTCGATAGTGGTACTACGTTTACAATTTTCTCATTTTTATAGAAGCTCTTATCATAATTTAATAAATATTCATAAAGCTCTAGTGAATTAGAGAAATTCTCATTCATCGTTAAAACATTCGTCTTTGTAATATTGGATGAAATTACAGGCTCACGAGATACAATCTGCATAAGTGGAGTTTGAAGTAATACATTAACTCTTTCCTTTAATTCATCCATTCTTTTTAATTTGGATGCTTCATTTTCTAAAATAGAATCCTCGACATCTAAGCTTTTAAATGTCATACGTAAGGATAGAGTAATTTCATCCCCTAGGATTTCATTTTTTCTAGATACATTAAAAATACCATTATCACTTTTAATAGAGGCTAAAATATCATCCTTTACTCTCGTAATAAAATCCGATAGGGTTAATAACAATAAATAAATGAATTTATTTTCATATACACCATAATCGGTATCCTTATTTACGGTATAAAGCTTTGATGGAATAATTTCCTCATCCTTTGTATATTTTTCAATATAATCGGAATGCTTCGCAAGATGCTCAACAGAATTATGAGATACCCTCTTGATTCTTTCAATAGGTAATACCTCTCCTTCCTCTCTTATGAATTGGCGGTTTTCAAATACCGCTTTTTCTACATATTTCATCTTGGATTCTGCAAATATAATCCAATCATCTTCAATTTTAATTTCGTTTTTTATCCTCTGGAAAACATCCTTTTCGTTATATCTTGCTAAATCCTTAATTAAGGAATCTAGCTCCTTCATATCCTTGATTTCATTGATATAATCCGAAAGCTTCCAGTAGACCCTTTTCATTTGGTCCATACGCTTACCTCAAAAATTCTATCTTGTTGTTTGGGCAATACGTAAGATTGCACTACGGCATTCTTCCATCTTACCTTCGCCAAATAGCTCATCGAGCATTTCAAATAAATTATCGATTTCCTTCTTTACTAAGGCTTGGCTTCCATTACCTAATTTTCTAAATACCTTCTTAGCTAAAATATCATCTAGCGCTTCCATCTCATCTCCACCACAGGCTATATAGCTTGCTAAATATTGGTGAATTTGACGGTTAATTCTGTTACCAAAGGAAATATAGAAATTATCCTGTAAATATAAATCTAATTTCGTTAATAAATCGGTTAATTCACTGCTCATGGTATAAGCCTTATCGATTTCCTTAGCAAGCCCTATAAAGTCGAATGCGGAAATCTTCTTTGTACCTGGGTTTTCTGCATCAAATGGAGTTGCACGCTTATCTAGGTTCATAATCATAGCTCTATCGTATACCTTATCCGAAATAGAGAAGGTGGAATCATCATTATTTACTGTACCAATGAACCACATATTATCTGGTAATTTAATTTGACCATTCTTAAGTAGCTTTGGATCATTTTCAAATTTCGATGATACAACATCAATATATCTAGATTCTGGATCTGGAATTTCAAGTAAGGATAGGAATTCAGCAAAATAATATTCTACTCTTGCGATATTCATCTCATCTAGAATGGTAATATGCATATCAGGCTTGTAATTTGCCTTATACATTTCCTCCAAAAATGGAGTTTCATTGAATTTCTTTGTGAATTCATTATAATAACCAATTAAATCGGTTCTT